>CAKRWX010000297.1 GCA_934418055.1 uncultured Lachnospiraceae bacterium | reverse complement strand
AAGGTCATTGACTTCCAGCAAATGGGCTTTTTTAAGATTCTGTTCGCCGCTGATGACACAACCATCCTGAAGTCCTACGAACAGCAGCTCCTTGGCCCTCTGGAGGAGCATGACCGCCACCATCATTCCCAGTATCTGGAAACTTTACGGGCATATATTGAAAATGACCGCAGTCTGATGGGCGTGGCAGAATCTACCTTCACCCACCGGAATACGGTCAATTATCGGATCCAGAATATCAAAAAAATTTTAAATAACCCATTAAAAACCGCCCAGGATCTGTTTCCTTACCAGGTGGCTTTCTATATTCGGGATATGAAGCTATAAATGAATTCTTTTTTCTACAGCTGCTTCATAAGCATCTCATGAATGGCTTCAATGGATCTCATATTCCCTGCCTCATCACAGCACGGAATCTTGGTCCAGCCATATTTTTCACTTAAGATCATGCTATTTTCATAGGATTTAATCAAAAATGTCTGGTCTGATTCGTGAATATCCTTCTTGGCCTCATGAGTGATCTTATTTTCCCGGTCCTTCATCAGACGGAATGTCACCTCTGGTTTCACATCCAGGAAAAATACCTTCTCCGGCACTGGAAGTCCGCCTTTTACAAACTCAAAATCATATTCCCAGTCCAGAAATGCCAGTTTTTCCTCCAAAGAATCCAGTTTCGCCGTCTGATGAAGCATATTGCTGGTCACATACCGGTCACAGATTACAATATGATCTTCGCCACTCTCATAGAACTCCTTCCACTCCTTCAGATAAGAAACGAACCGGTCCACTGCGAAAAAGGAAGACGCCACATACGGATTCACCGCCGCCGGATCGGAACCAAATTCCCCTTCCAAATACATTTTCACCAGTGCCGAGGAATCACTCTCATAACAAGGATAAGACACCATCTTCACCTGTTTTCCCTGAGCTGTCAGCGCCTCGTATAATAATTTCGTCTGCGTTGCCTTGCCGCTTCCATCACTGCCTTCAATTACGATTACTTTTCCCACTTTTTTAACTCTCCTCTATCGCTATTTCGTATTTTTCTCTTTATTCTACATTTTCTGTCTTCACACGCCAAAGGTACCTACTTTACTACACGTATCTCTTTACAACTTTGGTCAGCCATTCCCTGCACCGAATATCCACATTTCTGGTATCTTCTCACCAGATCCACCACTTCCTGACTGATCCTCTCACCTGGCACCACAAATGGAATTCCAGGCGGATACAGGTAAATATACTCTCCGGAGATCCGTCCAACGCTATTTTCCAAAGGAATCTTCTCATCCGCCTGTTCCCAGCCATCCGCGATGGTCATCACCACATTCTGACTTTCTCCACACAGACTTGTCAACGCCCAATCATCCTTACAATCCCGTCTATGATCATCGGTCAATGCCTCAGCACAATCGCCATTTTTTTGTCCATTTCTCACACATGGCTGATTATCTTTTTTTCCATCCAGTTTCCCATCAATCTCCAACAGCGCATCCCGAAGCCGCCGCAATCCTTCCTCCGTATCCATCACCGTCGTGATCGCCGTCACATACTCCGCCGCGCACATTTCCATCTCCAGGTGATAGTCCCGTCGAAGCCACTCGCCCAGTTCTTCCCCATTGATTCCAGTTCCCCTGGTGGAAATGATCACCTTGGAAATATCCAGGTCATAAACGCCATTTTCCCCCTTCTGATCCTCTCCCAGAAGCCGCAGATGCTTCATCGCCCCCAGGTCTCTCCGAAGTTTCACCAGTCTATGATAAAACGGATCCATCGTACTCTCTTCCATAAACTTCAGGCACCGCTCCATCCCCGCCATAAACAGATACGACGGACTGCTGCTCTGAAAGATCTGCAGATAATGCTCCAGCCGCTCCTTATCCACCAGATCCCCCTTCACATGCAGGATCGACGTCTGTGTAAATGCCGGCAATGTCTTATGAAGGCTCTGGATCACCACATCCGCTCCCAGATCCAGTGCCGACACCGGAAATCCCTTATGATACCGGAAATGAGCCCCATGAGCCTCATCCACAATCAATGGAATTCCATATCCGTGGCAAATTTCCGCAATTTTTTCAACATCAGATACAATTCCATCATAAGTCGGTGACACCACCAAAACCGCCTGAATATCTTCTTCCGTTTTCAACACATTCTCGACGTCTTCCAGAAGTAATCCACCTTGTATCCCGAATTCCTCTATGATTTGTGGATAAACATATTTCGCATGCAGCCGCTTGAGGAAAACTCCATGATAGGCCGCCTTGTGACAATTCCGGCTCATAAGAATCTTTCCACCATGCCCGGTTGTCCCGCAGATAGCGCTCAAAATTCCACAACTGCTTCCGTTGACCAGATAATAGCTCCGGTCCGCCCCATACATTTTCGCCGCCTGGTCCATAGACTCCCGGATGATCCCTTCCGCATGGTGCAGATTATCAAATCCATCAATCTCCGTAATATCAATCGCATACGGATTGGGAAATTCCTTTAAAAACGGATGTCCCACCTGTCTCTTATGCCCCGGCATATGAAATGGATACACATCCGACTGGCTGTATTCCACTAATTTCTCGTATAAATCCATCTGTTAACCCTTTATCTTCTATTCTTTCTTTATCCGAAATCTTTTATCCAAAAGAACCAAACGCGTTCCCCACATCCCCATCCATACTACTCCTGCATCAAGGGGCTGATTTCTCCGTAAATTGTATCATAGAATTTCCCTCTTTCCAATCCTATTTACTTTCCACAAAATCCTCACTATAATACTATTGCAGCTTAAACCATACACATTTATTTTGATCCATTTTCAAAAATCGTATTTGGAAAAGAAAAGAGGCGGATATATATGAGAACCATTCAGTTTAAAATGGAACGCCAGGGCCTGGTAACCGAAGGCCAGGAAGTTGAGATCACCGATCATGAGGCAGACAGCGGAAGCTGCTACATCATCGAACCAGCCGTCGCCATGTCTGGCTGCTACAAAGGCCGTGACCGTTTAAAAAGTACTCATGGAATCGTAAAAGAGATCCAGCATAATGATCGCGGGTATTATGTGATTGTAGAATTTGATGAGTAACTGTAACAGAATAGACTATCGCCCTCAAATGCCAGTTTGTGTGATCACAACTGGCATTTTTCTTGCCACCGCAATTCAATTCCCATCTAGAGGTCTTTTTGTTTCATAAAACGCAATTTCCAACAAAACAAAAAAACCGCTTTCCCTTATCAACTAAGGAAAAACGGTTCATCATCATGAGCGTGCGGGGATTCGAACCCCGGACAACTTGATTAAAAGTCAAGTGCTCTACCGACTGAGCTACACGCCCGTTTGAAAAGATATGCCTTGGACCGGAATCGAACCAGTGACACGAGGATTTTCAGTCCTCTGCTCTACCAACTGAGCTACCAAGGCA
>CAKRWX010000296.1 GCA_934418055.1 uncultured Lachnospiraceae bacterium | reverse complement strand
GGCGCGGGCCACCGGCAAACGCCGTTTCTTCTGCGGACTTGCCGCCGGGCTCTGTTATTTTCTGATTCTGGCAGCAGTCTCTTCCTTTCTTGGCAAAGGCTTTTCCGTGTCCATGACCCATCTTCTGACCACCATGGGCATGTGCGTGGGCGGTGGGATCCTTGGGGCTGTGATCAGCTGAGATCCGGCTGCAGCGCACGGATTTTAAGCTGTCTCCGCCTCTTTTTCCTCTTTTGGAAGAATGATCTTCACCCGGTCGATCCGGTTCTTGTCCACCTTGGTCACCACAAAGCGGATGCCATCATCGGCAACCTCCTCGCCCTCATCCGGCAGATGGTCTAACAGTCCGATGATCAGTCCGCCCACAGAATCGTAGTCCTCTGACTCCAGTTCCAGGCCCAGGCGGTCGTTTAAATCATCCAGCTTCATAGCACCTTCTACGGAATATTCACCCGGTGCAACTTCAATCAGGTTTTTCTCCTCATCCTGATCATATTCATCACGGATCTCTCCAACAATCTCTTCCAGCATATCCTCTAATGTAATGAGGCCGGCTGTCGCACCGTATTCATCCAAAACGATCACGATATTATTGAAGGTTTTCCGCATCTCTATCATCAGTTCAGAAGTCTTCTTATACTCATAGGTATACAAAGGCTCCCGCAAATGATCCCGGATCTGGAAATGCTCATGATCCTCGATCAGAAGCAGATCTTTTACATTAATGATACCGATCACATTGTCCGTGGTATCCTCATAAACCGGAATTCTGGTATACCGTTCTTCCCGGTATAATTCAATCACCTCATCGTAGGTGGCGTTCACATCCACAAAGACCATATCAATTCGTGGCACCATGATATCCTTCGCCAGGGAATCGCCAAAATCAAACACATTGTTGATCATTTTGCGTTCCTCGCTCTCGATGACTCCCTCTTCATGTCCCACATCCACAATGGTACGCAGTTCATCTTCCGTGATCACATCATGCTTGGCATTGGGATCCACATGCATCAGGGTCAGAACGCCTAAGGACATTTTGTTGACCACAAAGATCACCGGAGTCAATGCTCTCATGAAAGTATATATAATTTTCGCATTTTTTAAAGAAATCTTTTCCGCGGAAATCGTAGACAAAGTCTTTGGCGTGATCTCGCCAAACACCAGAATTAACAAAGTCAGGATACCTGTAGCAATTCCTACTGCCTTGCTTCCCAACAACTTGATCGTTAACGTTGTCATAAGCGATGATGCAGAGAGGTTGACCAGGTTATTTCCAATGAGAATTGCGCTGAGCATCTTCCCCTGTTCCTCGATCACTTTGGTCAAGATAATGGCCCGCTGATCTCCGGACTCTGCAAGGGAACGCACACGGATCTTATTCACCGTAGTAAGTGCAGTCTCAGACGATGAGAAAAATGCAGATAAACTTAATAATACAACTAACACAAGCAACTGTATGACGTCACTCGAATCCAAAAAAAATCACTCCTTTACACATAATTTTAGTTGTGATTGTACATGATAATCGGATATTTGTCAATTCAGAACTGCGGAACTATTATCTTATTTATGAACCATTATCTTATTTTTTACAAAACAGTTCCCGCAAAAGCAGGATCAGGCTTCCTGCAAACACAAAAATATCTCCTAAATTAAATACCACGTCTTTTAACTTTTTCCACTGGATGCTGAAATAATCCACCACATATCCCCGGAATAGCCGGTCATACAGATTGCTCAATCCACCACCAATCACCATAGAAAGGCCGATTTTTTCCACAATCTGTCCTTTTTTAGGAAGAATCCAGCATAAAATACCTGCCGCTGCAGACACCACTGCCAACGGGATCATTTTCACCAGCTCCTGTTTTTCTTTTAATGCCCCAAAAGGGAATCCTTCGTTATGGTTCCGGTAAAGCAGGATCCAGCCTCTGCTTCCCTCCAGTTCTTTGGGAAACTGCTCCTGATCCATCTCATCAATGGTATCCTTCAGTCCAAGATCCAAAAGCACTACTGCTGCGATCAGAAACAAAAAAATCATATTTATTTCCTCCTTTTACATAGGATAATACCAAAATCTATGGAGCGTATCTGTTTGGTTTTCCCTCAGATACAAAAAATTTCTATGGTTTCATGCAACCAGGCCGTCAATTCTGAAAATTACGCTGATTTTATCTACCGCTATGGCAATACCTCCCTGGAGCTGATCCGGAATCAGGTGGGAACCGACTGCATCAGCTATGTGGACGAGGAATACGTGATCGTCCATGCGCCCTTGGAGCAGGTGCTTCCCATCACCCTAGAGCGGTATTCCTATTCCTCCATTCCAGCCCTTTACACCCTTCTTGACTCCACCAATATGGAACAATCCGGCATTCTCCCAGTCATGCGCCAGCCAGGGCTTAACACCGAAGGCGAAGGGGTCCTTCTGGGGATCATCGACACCGGGATCGACTACCAGAATCCTCTTTTCCGCAATCCCGACGGCACCACCAGGATCTTAGGGATCTGGGACCAGACTGCCACCGGTTCCTTTTCTATGGAAAGTTCCCGCGGCGTCTCTTATGACTTTCTCTACGGGAAGGAATATCGGAAAGAGCAGATCGATGAAGCATTGGCCTCCGAGTATCCTCTGGCCCTGGTTCCTGTCACCGATCCATCCGGCCACGGAACCTTCCTTGCAGGCATTGCCGCAGGGGGAAATGATGCAGCCGCGGATTTTACCGGAGCGGCCCCCTCCTGTTCCCTTGGCATCGTCAAGCTTCATCCGGCCAAGCAGTATCTGCGGGACTATTACCAGATTCCTGCTTCTGCCACCGCTTACCAGTCCAATGACATCATGACCGCCGTCACTTACCTGCGCTTTCTAGCCTATCGCCACCAGATGCCTCTGGTGATCTGTCTGGGGCTTGGCACCAACCAGGGAAGCCACGACGGGACTTCTCCTTTAAGCCAGACACTCAACCACTTAAACACCCTGCGAGGCGTCTGTGCCGTCTGCGCCGCCGGAAATGAAGTTGGCTTCCGCCATCACTGCATCGGCTTAGCAAACGAGGACACCTCCCAATACACCGAGATCGAACTGCGGGCCGGGGAAGGGGAATCCGGCTTTCTGTTGGAATTATGGGCTTCTTTTCCTGAAGTCTATACGGTCGGCCTGGTATCTCCCACCGGCCAGACCACCGGGCGGATCCCCTATGGCTCTGACAATCACACCACCATCCGTTTTCCACTGGAACAGACCGATGTGACCGTGTCCTATCTTCCAGCCTCCATCACCCAGAATACCTATCTGGCGGTCCTGCGGTTCCAGGCTCCTGCCGCCGGGATCTGGAAGATCCAGGTCTACCCGTCCAGAACCATCTCCGGGATCTTTCACCTGTGGCTTCCGGCCCAGGGCCTGATCTCACCGGATACCTTTTTCT
>CAKRWX010000295.1 GCA_934418055.1 uncultured Lachnospiraceae bacterium | reverse complement strand
GGTCAAGTCCATGTCGCTGGTCAGCACATCCAGCATTCCCATGGACAGATCCAGCTGGTCAATGCTTGGCTTTCCTCTGGACATATCCAGTTTCAGATCTTTTCCCTGATACTCTCTGTACTTTGCGGACAATTCTTTCTTCAGAGCCTGGAGCTCCGCTTTGGTCATCTCAGCATACGGTTTCATGTATCTCCTCCTCATCCTTGTCTCGTAGCTATTCAAGTGCGTAGACTTCCTGAACAGTTACTTCGTCCCTAAAAAGGGCGGTCTGTATTTTACAAGTAACGAAACGATTACTTTTACAGTTACTTCGTACTTTACCGCAGACCGCCCCTTTCGTCAATACCCGAGTATTGATTTTCTGACATTTTTATAACAGAAATCATTCCTGTTTTTCACAATTTAAGCTTTATCCATCAGTTCTTTTACAATCTGATTGACGATAGCAGGATCCGCTTTCCCCTTCATGGCCCTCATGGTCTGGCCTACGATAAAGCCCATGGCTTTCTGTTTGCCATTGCGATAATCTTCCACAGACTGCGGATTTGCGTCGATGATCTTCTGGATCTCCGTCCGGAGCGCTCCCTCGTCATTGACCACTTTTAAGCCCTTTTCTTCCACATACTGTTCCGGATCCACATCATTTGCAAAAATCTCTTCAAATACCGTTTTCGCCACGGTACGGTTGATGGTTCCCGCATCGACCAGTTTGATCAGCTCTGCCAGGTGCTTCGGTGAGAAATGGATCTCCTCCGGATCCTGCTCATGCTCTTTTAATAACCGCATGGTCTCTACCATCAGCCAGTTGGATACCTCTTTCGGCTTACCACATAATTCCACGGTAGCTTCAAAAATATCCGCCATATGTTTGGAACTGGTCAGGATCTGTGCATCATACTGCGGAATCTGGAACTCCTTCTGGTAACGGGTCAATTTCTCCGTTCTCAGTTCCGGCTGGCGATCCTTCACTCTCTGGATCCACTCATCACTGATCCATACCGGCATCAGATCCGGGTCCGGGAAATAACGGTAATCCTGGGCATCCTCTTTGGAACGCATCGCATGGGAGGATTCCTTGTTGTCATCCCATCTTCTGGTCTCCTGGATCACCTTTTTACCTTCTTCGATCAGCTCAATCTGTCTTTTCCGTTCACCCTCGATGGCTCTGGCAATGGCCTTAAAGGAGTTTAAGTTCTTCATTTCTGTTCTGGTACCGAACTGCTCTGCGCCTACCTCACGGACCGATAAGTTCACATCGGCACGCATGGAGCCCTCCTGCAATTTGCAGTCAGAAGCGCCTAAATACTGGATGATCAGACGCAATTTTTCCAGGTAAGCGATGACCTCGTCCGCACTTCTCATATCCGGCTCGGACACGATCTCAATTAACGGCACACCGCTTCGGTTGTAATCCACTAAGGAACAGTCATCCCACTCGTCATGGATCAATTTTCCCGCATCTTCTTCCATATGGATCTCATGGATGCCGATCTTCTTCTTTCCAGCGGTGGTTTCGATCTCCACCCAGCCGTCATGGCAGATCGGCAGGTATAACTGGGAAATCTGATAGTTCTGTGGGTTATCCGGGTAAAAATAGTTTTTCCGGTCAAATTTACAGTACTGGTTGATGCCGCAGTTGGTGGCAAGACCCACTGCTAAAGCATACTCTACTACCTGCTTATTTAATACCGGCAGAGAACCAGGCATACCGGTACACACCGGACAGGTGTGGGTGTTAGGCGCACCGCCGAATGCGGTGGAACATCCGCAGAAAATCTTGGTTTTGGTGGCCAGCTCTACATGAACCTCCAGACCGATCACTGTCTCATACTGTTTGCTCATCGTTATCTGTCCTCCTTTGTCATGGCTGGCGCCTCGTATTTCCGGCTCTGCTCAAATGCGTAACCGGCCCGGATGATCTTCTTCTCCTGGAAGCAGTCACCGATCAGCTGTAAACCGATTGGAAGTCCGGCGGAATCCTTTCCGCAAGGAACGGTCATGCCAGGAAGTCCGGCTAAGTTTACGGAAATGGTGTAAATATCGCCCAGATACATTTTCAGCGGATCACTTAAGGATTCACCCAGCTTCGGTGCCGTAGAAGGTGCCGCCGGTCCCAGGATCACGTCGTATTTTTCAAATGCCTTGTCGAATTCCTTCTTAATTAATGCTTTCGTTCTCAGGGCTTTCAGATAATAAGCATCGTAATAACCGGAGCTTAACACGAAGGAACCCAGCATGATTCTTCTCTTGACTTCTTCCCCGAAGCCCTCGGAACGGCTCTTTTTATACATCTCGTGAAGGCCCTCATATTCCTTGGCCCGGAGTCCGTATTTCACGCCGTCAAAACGGGAAAGGTTGGAGCTGGCCTCTGCGGAAGCGATCACGTAATAAGCCGGAATCGCGTATTTTACCAGACCCAGATCAAACTCTTCCACGATGGCTCCCTTTTCTTCCAGAACCTTCGCTGCCTTTAAAATGGCGTCCTTTACTTCCTCGTCCAGACCTTCTCCCAGATAATCTCTCGGAATACCGATCCGCATACCCTTCACATCATCCACCAGCGCAGAGGTGAAATCCAGGTCCGTTCTTGGAATGGAAGTGCTGTCCTTCTTATCATAGGAAGAAATAGCTTCCAGAATGGTGGCGCAGTCGGTCACATCCTTGGCAATGGGCCCGATCTGATCCAGGGAAGAACCGTAAGCGATCAGTCCGTAACGGGATACGGTTCCGTAAGTTGGTTTGATGCCTGTCACGCCACAGAAGGAGCTTGGCTGACGGATGGAACCGCCGGTATCAGAACCTAACGCGAAGAAGCACTCTTCCGCTGCCACTGCCGCACAGGAACCGCCGGAAGAACCACCCGGTACGTGTTCCGGATCCCACGGGTTTCTGGTGACGCCGTAAGCGGAAGTCTCGGTGGTGCTTCCCATGGCGAACTCATCCATGTTGGTCTTGCCTAAGATCACGGCACCTGCTTTTTCCAGGTTGATCACAGCCTCGGCGCTGTAAGTCGGAACGAAATTATATAAGATCTTGGAACTGCAGGTAGTCAACAGATCCTTGGTACACATATTGTCCTTGATTGCCACCGGAACACCGGCTAACGGGCCGGTCAATGTTCCGTCATCGATCAGCTTCTGAACCTCCTCGGCTCTTTTGAGAGCGCCCTCCTCGTCCACAGTCACATAGGCGTGAACGGTAGGCTCCAGCTTCTTCATCTGCTCCAAAGACGCTTTTACCGCTTCTGCCACGGTGATCTCTTTGGCTTTTATCTTTTTTCCCAGTTCTACTGCGGTCAAATCCAGTATACTCATCTGTTCGTTCCTCCTATTCCACGGTCTTTGGAACTTTATAAGAACCATCTTTGCATTCCGGTGCGTTCTTTAACATATTTTCGTGATCGTCTCCATTGGTCACCACGTCCTCGCGGAACG
>CAKRWX010000294.1 GCA_934418055.1 uncultured Lachnospiraceae bacterium | reverse complement strand
CCAAAGCATAGGTGATTTCTTCCTTGCTGATGCCGATCTCATTGGCAATTTCCATGATGGTAGGTTCCTTGGAATTTTTGCGGGTCAGTCCCTCCCTGGCATAGATGGCTTTGTATGCTGTATCCCGGAGGGAACGGCTGACCCGGATGGAACTGGTGTTATCCCGCAGATAACGACGCACTTCTCCCATGATCATAGGAACTGCATAGGTGGAAAACTTAACGTTTTGGTTTACGTCGAAATTGTCGATGGCTTTGATCAGACCGATGCATCCGATCTGAAAGAGATCATCCACGTTTTCATTACTGTTGGAAAACCGCTGGATCACGCTTAATACCAGCCGTAAGTTCCCCTTAATATAGGTTTCACGGGCCTTTTCATCACCGTTTTTTATTTTCTTGAATAATTCTTCTTTTTCTTCATTTGTCAGCAGCGGAAGCTTTGAAGTATTGACTCCGCAGATCTCAACTTTATAAACTGCCATATCCACTACCTCCACATTAGATGTGTTGTATAGTGGAAATGATTCACGAAAATGGAATGCTTTATACTTCCAGATTTTGCAAACTACGGGAAAGAAGTACAAAAAAGAACGCGCCGTTAAGCACGCTCTTTGAATAATTGAAGTCCGATCAGACCCAGCAGGAACGCTGCAGTTCCGCCGATGATATAGATGCTGATGGTTTCGTGGAAGAATAACACGCCCCAGATGATTGCGAATACAGCCATCATGCTCTGGATTACGGGAACCATGTAAAATGGAACCAGCGGGATTGCTTTGGCATTTAAATAGAAGCCTATTCCGGTATTCATTCCGAAACCGATAATTGCCAGAATACATAAAAAATCTGGCCGGATGCCGGCTAAATCACCGCTTACGATACCCGGAAGCTGAATCGCAGAGGACAAAAGGGCAGATACAACAAAAATGGACAGGTTGCTGTCAATGATGTCCATTTTATCTGCAATCATTTTTTGTGCCAGCACGTGGGCACCGGCTAAAGCACCGGCCAGGATAAATAACAAAGTCAGAGAGAAATTCACCTGTAAAAACTCTGCCAGAGGCCGGCCGTTCCAGGAGATCGCCAGAACACCGAGCATACATAAAACAATACATAAAACTCGTTTCAATCCAAGCTTTTCACGGAATAAAAAGACGCTGGTCATAACGATGAAGATCGTCTGTGCCGGTTGTGTAACGATATTTCCGTAGGAAGGACCGTGGGACAGCCCATAATTCTCTGCCAGATAGGACAGCCATTTGGCAACGGCGCCGAATACGATCCAGATACCATTATCTTTTAAAATTTGTCCAAAATTTTTGGGGAACTTTTGACGTTTGATAAATTTTAAAAGAACCAGGAATAAAACACCCATCAGGAAGCGGAACCAGGTAATATAACTGGAACTGTAATAGGGCTTGATAAGACGAACAAATGTTCCGCCAAAACTAAACATCAACGCAACGCAGAGCAGATAAAAATATCCCATGACAGCAGGTACTCCTTATTTTTTATTTTTTTCGTAGAGAATCAGCAGACCCTTTAACAACAGATCTTCTTCAAAATCAATGCTGTGATGGCAGAGTGGAGTGACCAGTCTGGCGAGTCCGCCGGTGGCGATGATGGTGGCTTTTTCACCAATCTCTTCCTCCATCCGGTCGATCAGGCCATCTAACATAGCTGCGTTGCCGTACATAATACCAGAGCGCATACAGTCGATGGTGTTCTTGCCGATGACCTTGCCTGGAGTTTCCAGGCTGATGTAGGGAAGCTGGGCAGTTTTGCCGCTTAGAGAATCCAGAGATACCTTTAAGCCGGGCAAGATCACACCGCCGATATAGTTACCGGAACGGTCGATCACGGACATGGTAGTAGCGGTTCCCATGTCGATGATGATGATCGGACATGGGTAATCACGAATAGCTGCAACTGAGTCTACGATCATATCACTTCCAACAGTTTTGGGGTTATCCATGATGATGTTCAGACCGGTTTTCATGCCAGAGCCTACAAGCATGGGGCGAAAACCACAGATTTTCTCTACAGCGGAGAGAATGGTGTTGTTGAGCGGCGGTACTACGGAGGAAAGAATGGCGCCCTCGATAGAAGATACCGGAACATTGTGGATCTCGAGGATGCTTTTGATGTTGATGGCGTATTCCAGATCCGTTTTTCCTCTGTTTGTGGTGACACGTTCCACAAAATAAGTCTGACTGTCATCGATCCCGCCGATGACAATGTTAGAGTTACCCATATCTATAGTTAAAATCATGGAAAAATGACTCCTTTCGTATTCTAAAGAGATATGGTATAATGTAACATATTTTGAAAAAAAACTCAATGGAGGAAACCTATGTTAACAGGAAAAACGGTGGTATTGGGAATCAGCGGCAGCATTGCTGCTTATAAGATCGCGTATCTGGCCAGTGCATTGAAAAAATTGCATGCAGATGTGGAAGTGATCATGACGGAGAATGCCACACAGTTCATCACACCGGTGACCTTTGAAAGCCTGACAGGCAATAAATGTCTGGTCGATACTTTTGACCGGAATTTCAAATTTAGTGTGGAGCATGTGGCCCTGGCAAAGCGTGCGGACATCTTTATGCTGGCTCCGGCCACAGCCAATGTGATCGCCAAAGTGGCCCACGGTCTAGCGGATGATATGCTGACTACGACATTTTTGGCATGCAAATGTCCGAAATACATTTCCCCGGCCATGAATACTCAGATGTTTGAGAATCCCATCACCCAGGATAATTTAAAGATCTGCCAGTCCTACGGGATGCATGTGATCCAGCCAGCCAGCGGCTATCTGGCATGTGGAGACACGGGAGCCGGGAAAATGCCAGAGCCGGAGGAACTGCTGGATTATATTGTCCATGAGATCGCATATCCGAAGAACCTGACGGGAAAGAAGATCTTAGTGACTGCAGGTCCAACAAGAGAAGCTCTGGATCCGGTCCGTTATCTGACCAATCATTCCACAGGGAAAATGGGTTACGCCATTGCCAAAGTGGCAGCAGCCAGAGGGGCAGAGGTAACGCTGGTTACAGGACCAACGGAGATCAAAAAGCCAAGATTTGTGAAGATCGTGCCGATTGAGAGCGCCAGAGAGATGTTTGAGGCGGTGACAGAGGCCAGCGGAGAGCAGGATGCCATCATTAAAGCGGCGGCGGTGGCGGATTATCGTCCGGCCCATGTATCGGATGAGAAGATTAAGAAAAAAGATGGGGATGAGTTGTCCATTCCAGTGGAGCGGACGGATGATATTCTGGCATATCTGGGAAGTCATAAAAAACAGGGCCAGTTCCTGTGCGGATTTTCCATGGAGACCCAGAATATGCTGGAGAATTCCCAGGCGAAGCTTGCGAAGAAGAACGTGGACATGATCGTGGCGAACAGCCTGCGTACAGCCGGAGCCGGATTTGGAACGGATACCAA
>CAKRWX010000293.1 GCA_934418055.1 uncultured Lachnospiraceae bacterium | reverse complement strand
AGGTCACCGTCTATAAATAATTATAATTTCTCCAGTCCCTATAAGCAAATCGTTAATCACTTGGGTTTTCATAAGTATTTTCTAATACTTCTTGGCTTTGCTTTTCGTTTCCGATCCGACATGTTATAATTTCCTTAGATATAAGCGTTTTATTGGGGGAAAAATTATGGTTAATGAACGTAAAATTGATTATCTTCTGAAAATTGCAGAAACTCAGTCGATTACTAAGGCTGCCAAAGAATTGTATGTATCCCAGTCCGCATTAAGTCAGTTAATCGCCTCTCTGGAGAAAACCTATGACACAAAGATTTTTGAATATAAAGGTGGACATCTGACGCCTACCTATACCGGAGAAATGATTTTAAACACGTTCCGTCAACAGCAATTACTGGAAGGAAAATTAAACCGTCAGTTGGAAGATGTACGCCAATCCCGTACTGGACAGTTATCTATTGGAATTTCCAGTGGAAGAGCTCCTATGTTCCTTTCTATCGTTCTTCCAGAATTTCAGAAAGAATTTCCCAACATCCAGTTGACCATTAACACCCGTTCCACCGATGGTTTTGAAAATATGGTTTCTTCCGGTTATCTGGATCTGGCCTTTGTGATGGATCAAGCCAATGTCCCAAAAGAATTTAAACAGGATCTGATCTATGAGCCACTATTCGACTACTACTGTCTTTTAGCCGCTCCACCAACTCATCCAATTGCCCAGATTGCAGCAAAACATCCAGATTGGAGACTACGTGAACCAGTAAATCTGAATGATTTCCAGAACGAAACCTTTATCAGTGCTATTCCCACGGAACGTCACAAAAAATGGGAAGAAAATATCTTAAAACCCTATGACTTCCAACCGAAAAATATGATCCGTTTATCAGAGGAGGCTGCAATCTTCAGCCTGGTCCAGGCGGGACTTGGTTTTGCCCTGCTGCAGGATTATGTGGCATTCTCCCACCATTATGGAGCATTTTTCCGGCTGGATCATGATAACTCCAAAGCAACCTTATGCATCATTTACCACAAAAACGCAGTCTTGACAAAGGCCGCACAGTATTTTATTGAATTAGTAAAAAAGCACACAGCACTGGGATCGTTTTCCCAATTCTAGCATCATTCTCTAAGGCGCAAAAAATCCCGGTCAGAATACTTCCGACCGGGATTTCAAATATCTATCTCGCTATGAATTAAGCCAGTTTGGATTTAGCCAGCTCTGCTAATTTTGCAAAGCCCTCTGCATCGTTGATAGCCATGTCAGATAATACCTTACGGTTCATCTCAACACCTGCTAACTTTAAGCCGTACATAAACTTGCTGTAGGATAAGCCGTTGATTCTTGCAGCAGCGTTGATACGAGCGATCCACAGCTGTCTGAACTGTCTCTTTCTCTGCTTTCTTCCTGCGTAAGAGCTTGTTAATGCTCTCATAACGGACTGTTTTGCGATTCTATACTGTTTGGAACGAGCGCCTCTGTAGCCCTTAGCCATCTTTAACACTCTGTTATGTTTCTTCTTAGCGTTCATACCGCCTTTAATTCTTGCCATCGGTTCTTTCCTCCTTCTAAACTATCGAAATCTTATAAGTATGGTAAAATCTTCTTCATTACTTTTGCGTTTGTTGCATCAGTAACGATATCTTTTCTAAGATTTCTTTTTCTCTTGGTAGACTTCTTAGTTAAGATGTGAGATTTGTAAGCTTTATTTCTTACTAACTTTCCAGTTCCGGTTTTTTTGAAACGCTTTGCAGCAGCTCTGCTGGTTTTCATTTTAGGCATTGTTATTTCCTCCTTGATATTCGTATATTTTAACGTTTTACAGTTAAAAACATCACCATGCTTCTTCCTTCAACCTTGGAAGGCTTATCGATCACTGCGATATCCTTCAGTGCCTCAGCAAAATCGTCCAGGATATACTTGGATTTTGCCATATGAGCCATCTCACGACCACGGAAGCGAAGTGCAACCTTCACTTTGTCTCCCTTTTCAAGGAACTTACGTGCAGCGCCGATCTTTGTATTCAAGTCGTTTGTATCGATATTCGGAGATAAGCGTACTTCCTTTACCTCGATCACTTTCTGTTTCTTTTTCGCTTCTTTTTCTTTTCTTGCAAGCTCGTAGCGGTATTTACCGTAATCGATGATCTTGCAAACTGGCGGCTTTGCAGCCGGAGCGATCTTTACAAGGTCAAGCTCTGCTTCCTTTGCAAGCTGTAAAGCTTCTTTCGCAGACATGATACCTAACTGCTCTCCGTCCTCACCAATCAATCGAACCTCTTTGTCTCTGATCTGTTCGTTAATCATTAACTCGCTAATGGTCGTGCACCTCCATGTATGAATGTGAATGTTGTTGAATTATGGCATGATATAAAAAAAGTAGATAGAGAAACTCTATCCACCAAATCCAAGGACATAACGAAAACGCTATGTAACTTAAATATGAACCCGGGTCACAATCTCGATGTGCCGAGGTGAGGTGGATACCTACTTTCCTGCCAGTTATTTTCATAACCTTGTATAGTATACAATACCCACCCTCACCTGTCAAGCACTTTTTTCAGGTTTTTTTGTCTGCTTTTTTCAAGTATTTTTCTATTCCGGATCAGATAATTTCACAACGACAACCCCATCCCGCAGCTTAAATACAGAATCCGCAGTTGGCCAGGAGGTGCGCTCCTTTGCCGCTTCTGCCGCTTCTTCATATAGGCCCTGGATTTCTCCATCTTCTGGGGAATACATGGCCAGTCCCAATGACCGGTAATATCCATAAACCCGGTAATTCAAGGCAGATGGTGAAGAAGCATCCCACTGGAAGAACGAATAACCGATCACATCTCCTCTTACTACATTTTTCGGTACCTCAGCTGCCCTGCTTCCCACAAAGACCACCCGGCAGTCTTCCATATACTCCATGTCTGCCGCAATACAGACCCGGTCATAGATTCTCTGCGCCAATGCCCGGTCTCCCAATGAAACTTCATGGGCGGTCTCCCAGAGCTGGCCTACGGTCACACTCTGTTTCCATCCGATCACAATGCCCAATACCAGCACCACTGCCCCAGTCAGCCGCCGTACCTGCTTCCATTTATCTTTGAAACAAAATGTTCGGATCTCACTATATAAGAAGAAAACCGCGAAAGAAAATACCACCGGAAACGTGAACTGGCTGCGGACCGGCTGTGGCATTGCCGTCAGAAGCGTTGTCAGGATCGGGGATAATACCAGGAAAAACCAGGCGATGCCAAAGCAGATCACTGATTTTTTCTTCTTTAATCTCCAGAAAGAAATCACAAATGCCGCAGCCGCAGCACCAAGAAAAGCCTTGCTCTTGAAAAAAGTCGGCCATTCTCCGCGATAAATCCGGTTATAATCTACACGGATTCCCTCCAGACAGTCCTGCACGCTTTCAACTCCCCAACGCATCATTCCATTCACATATCCACTGTTTCCGCC
>CAKRWX010000292.1 GCA_934418055.1 uncultured Lachnospiraceae bacterium | reverse complement strand
TACAGATGTGCTAAACCCAAAGGACGAAAGTAGAAGAAAAGAAGGAGAGTTAAAGATGTCAGGACATTCGAAATTTGCCAATATTAAACATAAAAAAGAGAGAAACGACGCTGCAAAGGGTAAAATCTTTACTGTAATCGGACGTGAGATCGCAGTAGCAGTAAAAGAGGGCGGCCCAGACCCAGCAAATAACAGCAAGCTTCGTGATGTAATCGCAAAAGCAAAAGCAAACAACATGCCAAACGATACCATCGATCGTGGTATTAAGAAAGCAGCTGGTGACGCAAACTCCGTAAATTACGAAGTACTTACTTACGAAGGATACGGCCCTGGCGGTGTTGCAATTATCGTTGATACACTGACTGACAACAAGAACCGTACCGCAGCAAACGTAAGAAGCGCATTTACCAAGGGCGGCGGAAACGTAGGAACTCCAGGAAGCGTATCTTACATGTTCGATAAGAAAGGTCAGATCATCATCGACAAAGAAGAGTGCGAGATGGACGCTGACGAGCTGATGATGCTGGCTCTGGATGCAGGCGCTGAGGATTTCTCTGAGGAAGAGGACAGCTACGAAGTATACACAGCACCAGAAGATTTCAGTGCAGTACGCGAGGCTCTGGAGAAAGACGGCATCCCAATGCTGGAAGCTGACGTAACCATGATCCCACAGACCTGGACCGAGTTAACTGACGAGGAGTCCATCAAGAAGATGAACCGTATCCTGGATCTGTTAGACGATGATGATGATGTACAGGCTGTATATCATAACTGGGATGAGTAATTAAAACCGATTTTATTTCAAAAGATGAAAAATCCGTTGTGGTTTTTCATCTTTTTTTATAGCAATGAGAAAAATAGCATTTCCCACCTAGCATTTTTCAAATTTCTGTGATAAAATTGACCCCGTAAAAATTTTCACAGAAATGTCAGGGGAACTTTCCGGAGAGCAGAGGCAGGATGATGAAGGCGCTGAGAAGAGAGGCTTGTTGGTTAGGCAGAATCGTGATATTGTCGTTGCTGGTGAATCTATTTATTGAGTCAGCCAGCAGAAAATCCATATTCGCGGCCATGAGCTATCTGGCGATGCATCCTGTTATTTTTATGCTCAATGGGCTGATTATCCTGCTTCCTTATATGTTGGTTTTTCTGACCAGAAGACGGTACTTTGTTCTTGCGGCGGTGTCTGCGGTCTGGTGCGGCGCTGGTGTGGTCAATGGATTTTTGCTGACTTTCCGGACGACGCCATTTACGGCTGCGGATTTTAGACTGGTGAAATATGCCATGAATATGCTGACCATGTATATGACCTGGTGGCAGATTATACTTGCGGTGGTGGGAATTCTGTTGGCGGTTGTGGCCTGTGTCTGGTGTTATCGGAAAGCGCCGGTGGTAAAGGAAACTTTAGGACTTCCGGCGAAGGCGGCGGTGGCGGTGACCAGTCTGGTGATCGTCATCGGAAGTGTTAGTCTCGCCATGGGAACTGGGATTCTGGCAGTGCATTTTGGCAATATTGGCCAGGCATTCCGCACTTATGGATTTCCATACTGTTTTTCGGTCTCTCTTTTTCACACAGGAATTTCCAAACCGAAGACTTATGATGAAGAGACCATGGCTCAGATTGAGAAAGAACTGTCGGGAGAACAGGCATACACGGCTGTCCAGGGGCAGAAACCCAATGTCATCATGCTCCAGCTGGAGTCTTTTTTCGACCCTCTTCAGTACCGGAACTATGAATTTGAGAAAGATCCGGTTCCATTTTTCCGCTATTTGAAAGATAAATATCCGTCTGGCTACTTGTCAGTCCCTTCGGTGGGAGCGGGCACTGCCAATACGGAATTTGAATGCATTACGGCCATGAATCTGGACTTTTTTGGGCCGGGAGAATATCCATACAAGACGGTGCTTCAGAAAACGCCCTGCGAGAGCGTGGCATTTGATCTGAAAGAACTGGGATACGGGGCTCATGCGATCCATAATAATGAAGGAACGTTCTATGACCGGCATAAGGTATTTGCCCAGCTGGGATTCGATACGTTTACGCCCGTTGAGTATATGTACGATGTAGAACGCAATCCCACTGGCTGGTGTAAGGACAAAATCCTCATTGGGGAGATCGAGAAGAATTTAGACAGCACGGACGGCCCGGATTTTATCTATACCATTTCCGTACAGGGACATGGGGCTTATCCGGATTTTGAGTATTATTGCAGCCAGGTCAGTGAGATGGACCAATTTATCCAGAACCTGGTATTTACATTAAATAGAAGAAAAGAGCCTACGGTTTTAATCATGTATGGCGACCACCTTCCTGGTTTTACCTGGGAAGCGGCGGATATGAAAAATAATTCCCTGTTTCAGACCCAGTATGTGATCTGGAACAATCTGGGACTTCCAATCACTCACCGGACAGTGGAGGCTTATCAGCTGGCCTCTTATGTGTTGGAAATGCTGGATATCCATGAGGGAACCATGGTACGCTATCATCAGGGATATCTGACCGGACAGATCGGAGATAAGCAGCAGTATCTGGATGATATGAAGCTTTTGGAATATGATATTTTATATGGCAAGCATGATATTTACGAGGGCAATAGTCCATTTCAGGCAACGAACCTCCATATGGGCATTGACCCTATTGAAGTGACGAAAGTGGTTTACGAGGAACCGGACCTTCTGATATTTGGTGAAAATTTTAACGAATATTCGAAGGTGTTCCTAGGGGACAAACAGTTGGAAACCACCTATGTATGGCCGGAACTGATCCTGGTGCGGGATGTTGCCAGGGATACCTATCAGAAAGAAAAAGAGACACTGTCTGTAAAACAGGTGGGGAAAGACAAGGTTCCGCTGGGGGAGGCACAGATCCGGCTGCCATGAGGGAGAAGAGTGCGCGCAGTCATATGCGATGATGATGAAAAGCTTTGCAGGAAACTTCGGATGTTTCTGGAGGAGTATGGGGAAATCAAGGGAATTTCCATGGATGTGGAGATATTTTCGGATGGGGAAATTCTTTTGCAGCAGTTAGAGACAGGAAAGCAGTACGATCTGTTATTTCTGGATATTATTATGAAACACGTAGATGGAATCCGGGTGGGAGAGTTTATCCGAAATGGAATGGAAGACTTTCACACCCGGATTATTTATATGTCCACCAGTAAAGCCTATCTGATGGAATTGTTTGACAGTCAGCCCATAGGTTTTCTGGAAAAGCCATTGACCAGGGAGAAAGTAGGGGCTGGCATGAACCGGATTCTGCGGCAGATGGCAGGAGACAGTTTCTCTTACCGGAGCGGAAGGATCTCCAGCCAGATTCCATACCGGGAAATTCTGTATTATGAGAGCTGCGGCAGGAAGGTGCTGGTGCATACCAATGATGGGATTTATGAGTATTTTGGAAAACTATCCCGGATCATGGAGCAGGGGCTTCCGCCTAATTTTCTGTGTATCCACAAATCTTATAT
>CAKRWX010000291.1 GCA_934418055.1 uncultured Lachnospiraceae bacterium | reverse complement strand
ATGCTGATGTGATCACTCATTTTCACGAAGTGATCCGGCGATTGTGGCAGGAAAAACGGGAGATTTCAGCTGCTGTTGAGGAATTGCTTGCTCAAAATCCGGGGATAACCATTGCGATGGATGAAATCGGATACGGGGTCGTTCCCATGAGCGCTGAAGACCGGGAGTACCGGGAACTGGTGGGACATACGGGACAGCTGCTGGCGCGTCAGGCGGAAGCAGTTTACCGGGTGATCTGCGGAATCGGAACCAGGATCAAATAGGAGGCAAATGGATGAAATACACAACGCTGGCTATTTTAGCCGGATTTTTATTAGATCAGCTATTTGGTGATCCTTACTGGCTTCCCCATCCGATCCGGGCCATCGGCTGGCTGATCAGCAAAGGAGAAACATGGATTCGCAGAATTCTTCCCAAAACGCCGAAGGGCGAAAAAATCGGCGGATTCTGCCTGGTGGCGCTGGTTCTTGGAGTAACGGGGATCCTGTCTTCTGGCATTTTATATCTGGCTTTTCAGATTCACCCCATGGCGGGACTGGCAGTGGAATCCATCATGTGCTACCAGCTTTTGGCTGCAAAATCCTTAAAAACGGAAAGTATGAAGGTGTATCATGCGTTTGAAAAGCAGGATACAGAGAGAGCCCGCTATGCGGTGTCCATGATCGTGGGAAGGGACACCAAGCCCCTTTCCCCTCAGGGCATTATGAAAGCTGCTGTGGAAACCGTAGCGGAAAATACCTCCGACGGAGTGATCGCCCCATTGTGTTACATGGCCATTGGCGGCGCGCCCTTGGCATTTTTGTATAAAGCGGTCAATACCATGGATTCCATGGTTGGCTATAAAAATGAGAAATATTACTATTTTGGATTTGCAGCAGCAAAACTGGACGACCTGGTGAACTTTATTCCGGCCAGACTGTCTGCATTTGTGATGATCGCAGCTGCGTTTCTCACAGGTCTGGACGGCAAAAATGCCTGGAAGATCTTCTGGCGTGACCGTTTCAACCACAAAAGCCCCAATTCTGCCCAGACGGAGGCAGTCTGTGCCGGGGCTTTGCGGGTCCAGCTGGCGGGAAATGCCTATTATTTTGGAAAATTGTATGAAAAACCGACCATTGGCGATGATCTTCGTCCCGTTGAGAATGAGGACATCCGCCGGGCTAACCGTCTGATGATGGGAACCGCGTGGTTATCGTTGTTCTTGGTTCTGGCAGTACGGATTTTCATAATACATAGATAAACAGAAAGGATCGATCTGATGGCAAAAACACTGATGATACAGGGAACCATGTCCAATGCCGGAAAAAGTATTCTGACTGCCGGAATCCTGAGAATTTTAAAGCAGGATGGCTTCCGGGCGGCTCCATTTAAGTCCCAGAACATGGCTTTAAATTCCTATATAACCAGAGAGGGCCTGGAAATGGGACGTGCCCAGGTGGTTCAGGCGGAAGCTGCCATGACAGAACCTCTTGCGGATATGAACCCGATCCTGTTAAAACCCACTAACGATATTGGTTCCCAGGTGATCGTCCAAGGCGTTTCCATAGGAAATATGCCAGCCAGAGAGTATTTTGCATACAAGAAGAAACTGATTCCAAAGATCATGGAGTCCTTCCACCGATTAGAGGAAAATTTCGATGTGATCGTGATCGAAGGTGCAGGAAGCCCGGCGGAGATCAATCTGAAGAAAGATGATATTGTCAATATGGGAATGGCAGAATTGGTGGACGCACCGGTGATCCTGGCGGGAGATATTGACCGGGGCGGCGTTTTTGCTCAGCTTTATGGAACCGTGATGCTTTTGGAACCAAAGGAACGGGAGCGGGTCAAAGGTCTGGTGATCAATAAATTCCGCGGGGATAAGACCATCTTAGATCCGGGAATTCAGATGATCGAGGATCTGTGTCAGATCCCGGTGGTGGGCGTCGTCCCATTTATGAATCTGGACATTGAGGATGAAGACAGTTTAAGCAGCGCCCTGGAACAAAAGAAAGGCGGCGGTCTGGTGGATATCGCTGTGATCCGTCTGCCAAGAATCTCGAATTTTACCGATTTTCAGGTATTTTCCTGCATTCCAGAGGTCTCTCTGCGGTATGTGTCCAGCGTGAAAGAACTGGGCAGACCGGATCTGGTGATTCTTCCTGGAACGAAAAGTACCATCGAAGATCTGCTGTGGCTGCGGAGCTGCGGACTGGAAGCAGCAGTGAAAAAACTGGCAGGCGCAGGGATTCCGGTATTTGGCATCTGCGGTGGTTATCAGATCATGGGAAATACCATTACGGATAAAGAAGGGGCAGAGCAGAAAGCCGATAGCCCCAATACCCAGGTGCGGGGCATGGAACTGCTTCCCATCGATACGGAATTTGAGACCGAAAAAGTCCGCACCAGAGTGGCTGGAACCTTTGACCAGGTGACTGGCATTTTCAAAGAATTGTCCGGATTAGAGATCGAAGGTTATGAGATCCACATGGGAATTTCCCATCCGGCAGACACGGATGCAGGCTGCATGACCCAGGTGGCAGAAATCCAGCGGCAAACGCCAGAAAAATCACAAGAAATACAGAAACAGGACGGTATTTCCTACGGAAATTGCTACGGCACATACCTTCACGGCATTTTCGACCGCCCAGGTGTAGCAGAGGCAATTACCAGAATCCTTTTAAAGAACAAGGGACTGGACGGCGAGAACGTAGCATCTTTCGATTATCAGCGATACAAAGAACAACAGTACGATAAACTGGCCGACACATTAAGACAAAGTCTGGATATGAAAGCCATTTACCAGATGATGGGACTGGAATAGGAGGAACCATGGCAGAATTAACAGAACTGGAGCAGGTACTGCCCCAGGAAATCGAAAAACGAAGCTTTGAGATCATTACCCAGGAACTAGGCGACCGGGTGCTGGATGAGAAACAGGCCCCTGTGATCAAGCGTGTGATCCATACCACGGCGGATTTTGACTATGCAGACAATCTGGTGTTTTCCCCCAATGTGATGGAACTGGCGTGGCAGGCGATCCGGGAAGGTGCGCCGATCATTACCGACACCAATATGGGAAAATCCGGCATCAACAAAAAGAAACTGGCAAACTATGGCAGCGAGGTGTATTGCTTCATGGCAGACGAGGACGTGGCAGAAGAGGCCAGGAAACATGGCACTACCAGAGCCTGTGCCAGCATGGATAAGGCTGCAAGACTGGGTTTAAACGGCATTTTCGCTATTGGAAATGCGCCGACCGCCCTGGTGCGTCTTCATGAACTGATGCAGGAGGGCGCCATTAAGCCCCGGCTGATCATTGGTGTGCCGGTGGGATTCGTCAATGTAGTTCAGGCAAAAGAACTGATTCTGACTGACGATGTTCCTTATATTGTAGCCCGCGGAAGAAAAGGCGGCAGCAATGTAGCAGCTGCGATTTGCAATGCGCTGGTAAATAGTATATAATAGAGAGTATGTACCTTTGAATTTAAAAGAAAGAGGA
>CAKRWX010000290.1 GCA_934418055.1 uncultured Lachnospiraceae bacterium | reverse complement strand
GGCTGGTAAAACCTATCGTTATTACATGGTTGCAAAACAGGATGAAAGTTATTCGCCAATTATATGTGTGGAATTTTCAACACCATATGGAGCAAGGGTATTGGGGGAAAATGGAAGTGAAGTGAAAACTTATCCAAGCTTTTTAGATGCGATTGCAAATGCAAATAACATAACCCAGGATAATTTTACTATTCAGGCACAGGGAATTTCAGAACAGCGAATTGGTGCATATTATCTCCTGAGAAAATCCTGTACATTGGACTTGAATGGTAAAAAGATCACAAACAGTCATAGCAGTAGTACATTAGCAATTAATGAGAATATTTCTGCTATATTAGTAGATAGTGTGGGTACAGCAGAATATCATAATGAATATGGTGATAGGTGTTCACTTTTAGAGATGAAAGATGGTTCTTCTCTGACGATTCAAGGTGGAAATTATTATGATTATAAAGATCTATTACAGAATGGAGACCCAAGCGGACGAACACTTACCATTGAAGGCGGTTCCTTCCATGGCAAGAACAATATCAATATAGGTGGCAATGGAACGTTAATTCTTTCCGGTGGAACATTTTATGGTGGATTGAATGTAGGTGGCGGTGGCAAGGAGATGGGGGATTATCTGAAACATGGCTATTGTTTCCATTATTTATCCGGTGATAAGGCAGGAACATATACAACCACATTGCTTCTTGGAACATCAGACGATATCGAGGTAGTCCCATATCCAACTCTGGAAGGTGAACTGACTCTGACCATTGGCAATGGACTCTATTCCCAGGCAACTTCCGGTACAACATTGACGGCATCATTTGCACGAAAAGGAACTGTAACCGGAACAGAAACCTATACCTACACCTGGTACCGCCCTGATGGTACTACTGAGATTCAGATCAAACAGACTTCTGCAACAACGGCAACAACCGATACCTACACACTGACAGATGATGATATCGGCAGCCAGATTTATTGTGTAGTAACGGAAAAACAAAGTTCCGGCTCCATAGAATCCGAAAAAACCTATCCGGTAATTGGATATTCTATAGAAGGTGCTGTAGTTACTCTGACCGATGGAACATGGGAATATGATGGAGCAGAGAAGAAACCTCAAGTTGAATCTGTAATGCTTGGAGAAAGTGTGCGCCTGGTTGAAGGGACACATTATACTGTTTCCTATGAGAATAATATTAACGCAGGCAATGAGGCGAAAGTCATCATAACCGGAACCGGAATCTATGAAGGAACAGCAACAACAACTTTTGAGATTAAGAAAAAATGGGTAAACGATCTGACTTTTGAAGGAATGCAGGAAGAGTATGAATATACTGGTGAAGAAATCAGACCACAATTCACACTGAAGGATGGAGATGTGACCATTCCAGATTCAGAGTATACCGTTGAGTATTTCTATAATATTAAGCCAACGACGACAGGATACATAACAGCAGTTCGGGTAACGCCAAAATTGGCTGGAAATTATAGTTTTAGTTCTTATACCACGGGAGAGAAGCAATTCAAAATTGTCCATACGCATGATTGGGAATGTAGTGTAGGAGGATGGGTGATCAATCTTGAATGTAAGAAGAATGTCTGTCCGTTTCAAAATAAGAGAGCCACAATAATGCTTTATGTCGATGACGCTGAAAATTTAGCATACAATGGGAAAACACAGAAGGTTGCTAAAGTTTGGCAGGCACCATCTGGCGCATATACCGGTGACCTGAAGGTAGAATATGCTGGTGATGGACTGGAAAATGACCTTCCGAAAAACGCAGGAAAATATACGGCAAGCCTGACGATTACTGAAAATGGCGTGTCATATACGGCAAAGAACAACTTTGAGATAAAAAAAGTAACTCCTGATATCGGAACCGTGACGGCAGGCGAGTTAACGGACACAGTCGACGTGAATCAGGTACAGCTTTCACGCGCAAATACAACTGTTCCGGGAACTTTAAAATTAAAAGAAGGAACCGAGTTACAGTGGGGCACTCATGAGTATGAGTGGGTATTTGAACCGGATGACAGCACAAACTACAATTCCGTAGAAGGAACTGTCAGCATTACGGTAAAGGATACCATTCCGCCGACAGCAGAGTGGAAGATTGGAACCAGTGCCTGGAAAGAATTTGTCAATACAATTACCCTTGGACGTCTCTGCAAAAATTCGGAGACGATGGAAATCCGGTTCAGTGATGAACTGAGCGGCATTGCAAAACAGCAATATTACATCGCAGATCAGAGAATGACTGATTTTTCGGGAGTAACTTGGATTGATTACAGTTCACCCATCAATCTGCCGCTCGGACGTGAGAAAATTGTTTATGTGAGAGTGGAAGATCGCAATAACAATGTTGTGATTTTAAATAGCGATAAATTTGCTGTCTATCAGGAAAGCTCACTTCAATATAATGAAATTTCGTATAAATATAAAGAAGGACAGCCGAAAGAAATCAGGCTTGAGGAAAATGGCAATACTTTTGCCAATGTAGTAAATGAATCAGGCAAAAATCTGGAAAACAGTTCTTATGATTACTGGGATGGCTGCCTGACTCTGAAACCGGCTTACCTGAATTCCCTCAGCGTTGGTACACATTCTTACAAAATTTTGATGTACCCGCAGGGAAATCAGGAATATCCAACTATAGCGTATGATTTCCAGATAAAGGTAGAGAAGCCAAAGCTATATGTTGCAGGTGTCAGAGCTTCTGATAAAAAATATGATGGAAATAATTTTGCGGATATAATGGAGGTTGTATTGGCGAGTGATGATGTACCATCAATCGAAAATGTTTCTGTTGATATGACAGGGTTACAGGGAACCCTGGAGAGCGCAGATGCCGGAACCTACTCGAAAATCACGCTTCCAGAATTGACTTTAACTGGAACAGAAACAGACAATTATGAGTTAGTTCAGCCGACAGATCCGGTTATGATTTTTGCGGGTGTAACCATCACGAAAGCGTCTGCCCCAGTTATTACCTGGCCGATCACAGAGATCATAGAAGCGGGAAAGGAGCTGCAGACGTCCAAGCTGCTGGGTGGAAGCACCAAATACGGAACATTTACCTGGAAGAATCCGACACAGACTGCGGAAGAGGGGACTCATACCTATGAGGTAGTCTTTACGCCGGATGATCAGATCAGAAAGAACTATGAGATTGCAGAGCAGACCGGTCAGGTGGAATTAAAGGCCGTGGCTCCAGCTTCGGTGGAGCATGAAGGGGAGATCGCGGCAGCAGAGCCGACGGTAGCCCCGGTTCCAGCCACTGCGCCGCAGGCAGTAAAAGACATCGCAAATGTGCTTCAGAACACACCGCCAGCCATTGAAGGTTTGGAGACTTCAGCGAAAGACCTGCTTCAGACTGGGGAAAATGGTGAAATTCAGATAAAAATTGGTGGAAACCAGACGATCACCGGATCCCAGGCGAAGGAAAAACTGCAGGATGCTGGTATCAACACCGCCGGAAAGACGGTAA
>CAKRWX010000289.1 GCA_934418055.1 uncultured Lachnospiraceae bacterium | reverse complement strand
GGGAGGCAGAGCTTTTGACGGAGGAGCCGGATTTTAAGGGCTATATCCATGATGTAGGCGGCCCGACGGCCAATTTTCGGTATCCGGCCTGTGCAAAGCAGATGAGCAAGGGCGCGTGCCCGAACAAACAGTGTCTGTTTCCGGAGCCATGTAAGAACCTGCGGGCAGATCACAGCGATTATATCCAGTTATTACGGAAGCTGCGGGCGATTCCGAAGGTGAAAAAGGTATTTATCCGTTCCGGTATCCGGTTTGATTATCTGTTAGCGGATTCAAACCGGAATTTCCTGCGGGAGTTATGTGAGTATCATGTCAGCGGTCAGCTGAAGGTAGCGCCGGAGCATGTGGCAGATTCCGTTCTGAAGCTGATGGGGAAACCGAAAAACAGTGTATACCGTCAGTTTGTGAAGGAATACAATGCCATGAATGAGAAGCTGGGTAAAAAACAGTATCTGGTTCCATATCTGATGTCCTCCCATCCGGGCTCCGATATGAAAGCGGCAGTGGAGCTGGCGGAGCATCTGCGGGATCTGGGCTATATGCCGGAGCAGGTGCAGGATTTTTATCCGACGCCGTCCACCATTTCGACCTGTATGTATTACACGGGATATGACTGCCGGACTATGGAGAAGGTCTATGTGCCAACAAATCCTCATGAGAAAGCCATGCAGAGGGCGTTGATCCAGTACCGGAATCCGAAAAACTATGATCTGGTGGTGGAGGCGTTAAAAATCGCCGGAAGAACCGACCTGATCGGATATGATAAGAAATGTCTGGTTCGTCCGAGAGGCGGTAACGGGGGAAATGCTTATGGCCAGAAGGCAGAAAGCGGATTCCACGAGAACCGTGGCAGCCAGGGACGTTCCCAGAATAGCGGCTGGAAGCAGGAAAATAATCGGAAAGACGCAGGCAAGGGAACGAAAGAAAAACCAAAGAAAACCATCCGGAATCTTCATAAAAGAAAAGCAAAATAACGAAGACCAGACAGGAGGCAGAAATCATGAAGAAGATCGCAGTGATCACAGGCGCGTCATCTGGCATGGGAAGAGAGATGGCGTTCCAGCTGGCAGACCGTTTTGACGTGTTGGAGGAGATCTGGCTCATCGCCAGAAGAAAAGAACGCTTAGAGGAGCTTCGGGGGCAGTTCCCGGCAAACATCCGGTGCTTCGCCCTGGATATCACCGATGAGGCAGAACGGAAACAGCTGGAGGCAGCTCTCGCGGAAGAAAAACCAGACGTGAAATTCCTGGTGAACGCGGCAGGTTTCGGAAAGATCGGAAATGTCGGCGATTTAAGCGAAGCCGACGAGTGCGGCATGGTGCGGTTAAACTGCGAGGCGCTGTGCGCCGTGACTCATCTGGTGCTTCCTTACATGAGCCGCGGTTCCCGGATCATCCAGTTTGCCTCCTCCGCAGCCTTTCTTCCCCAGCCGAAATTTGCCATCTATGCGGCGACAAAGTCCTTTGTCTTAAGCTACAGCCGGGCATTGAAGCAGGAACTGAAGCCAAGAGGCATCGGTGTGACAGCTGTCTGTCCTGGGCCGGTAAAAACGGAGTTTTTCGACATTGCGGAGACGACCGGAAAGATTCCATTATACAAACGGTTAGTAATGGCAAACCCAAAACGGGTGGTGCGTCTGACGATCATGGATGCAGCGGTGGGAAAGACCATTTCCATCTATGGAATCACCATGAAGGCATTTTTCCTGCTCTGCAAGGTTCTGCCTCACAGCCTGATCTTACGGATGATGGAGATACTAGGGTCATAAGGTCATAGATCCGCCGCAAGATTGCTTGCGGGAGGACTTTTGAACTTAACATCTTATGGAGGAATTATCATAAATGAATCATAAAATACAAAAGGGCCAGTATGGTTACCGAAGCTATTTAAGAAAGAGCCAGATCATCAAGGTAGCCATCGGTGCGGCAGCGATCTTATTGCAGCTTGCTGTGAGAATGCTGACCGATAACCAGGCTGCGAAAAATATCCTGACGGTGATGGCGATCCTTTCCGTTCTCCCAACCGCCAATGTGGCGTCTCCCATGCTTGCTGCATGGAAATGGAAGACCCCGTCAGAGGAGTTCCACAAGGCTCTGGCGGCCTACGAGGACAAGGGAATCGTGCTCTATGAGCTGATCGTCACCACGAAAGAGCAGGTGCTTCCGTTTGACGGCGTTCTGGTACACCCGATGGGCGTGTTTGCCTACTGTGTCAACCCGAAGACCGATGTCCAGAAGGCCCAGAAAGCCTTAAATGAGATTTTCCGTGCTCACAAGCTGGATGAGAATATCAAAGTTATCAAGGATGAAAAGCAGTTTTTCAACCGTTTGAAATCCTTAAAACCCATGAGCGAGTTAGAGGACGATGGAAGCGTGGAATACGGCGCCGGTGTCCTGAAAAATTTATCCATGTAAAGGAACCCATCTATGAGATCACTGATCATTACAGAAAAAGACGCGGGACAGCGTCTGGATAAACTGCTGGGGAAATATTTAAACCTGGCAGGCAAAAGCTTTATTTACAAAATGCTCCGCAAGAAGAACATCACGTTAAATGGAAAGAAATGCGACGGTTCGGAGAAATTATCCTGCGGCGATGAGGTGAAACTGTTCCTGGCGGAGGAGACCATTGAGAAATTTTCTGAGGTCAAGGTGCAGAAGGTCAAGAAGCATGAGCTGGATATCTTATATGAGGACGAGCATATCGCCCTGATCAACAAACCGTCGGGAATGTTGTCCCAGAAGGCCAAGGACACAGACGAATCCTTAGTGGAATATTTCATCGACTATCTTCTGGATAAGGGAACCATCCAAAAAGAGGATCTAAAGACCTTCCGTCCTTCCGTCTGCAACCGATTGGACCGGAATACCAGCGGCCTGGTAGTTGCCGGGAAAACACTTCCGGGACTGCAGATCATGGCGGCGGTGTTTAAAGACCGTAGTATTCACAAGTATTATCAGTGTGTGGTAAAAGGTGTGATCAAGGAGAAACAGCTGATCACCGGATTTATCACCAAGGATGAAAAGACCAATCAGGTAAAAATCTGGAGAGAGGAACAGCCAGACAGTGCGCCGATCATGACGGAGTATGAGCCGTTAGCGACGGTGTTCCGGGACGGATTTTCCTGTACCCTGTTAAAGGTGACACTGATCACCGGACGGACCCATCAGATCCGTGCTCATTTAGCTTCCATCGGACACCCCATCGTGGGCGATCCCAAATACGGGGATAAGCTGATCAACCAGACGGCCCAGAAGAAATACCGGATCCGTTCCCAGATGCTTCACAGCTGGCAGGTGGTATTTCCAAAACTGCCGGAGCCATTGGATTATCTTAGCGGTAAAAGTTTTATCGCACCGCTTCCGGCGGAATTTTCCAGGATCTGCAAAGAGTGGAAGTAAAGGAGATAGCTTATGGGAACCTGGAACAGCAGAGGACTCAGGGGGTCTACCCTGGAGGACATGATCAACCATTCCAATGAGGTGTAC
>CAKRWX010000288.1 GCA_934418055.1 uncultured Lachnospiraceae bacterium | reverse complement strand
CCCTGTGGTGTCATGTAGAGGACCCTTGGCCGTTTTCCAATCTTCCGGCATAGATCCTCGTAGGAATCACAGACAGGCCCCGGCTGCATTACCATGCCTGCACCGCCGCCGTAAGGAGCATCATCCACGTGGTTGTGCTTATCCTTGGAATAATCACGGATATTGATAGCCTCAATGGAAATCAAGCCTTTCTCCACCGCTCGGCCAATGATGCTGGTATTCAGTCCGTCCATGACCATTTCCGGAAATAAGGTCAAAATGTGATAGTTCATGGTCTTACTCCTATAAATCCATCAGTCCGTCTAACACATGGACTGTCATAGTCTGCTGCTCTAAGTCTACCTTCAGGATGCACTGCTTGATGGCTGGAAGAAGCAGTTCTTTGCCATCTGTCATTTCCACCACATAGACATCATTGGCGCCGGTCTGAAGCACATCCTTTAAGGTTCCAAGATCCTCGCCCTCATCGGTTACCACCTTCAGCCCGATCAGATCCACGATAAAGTTCTCATCCGGCCCCAGCGGAACCGCGTCCTCTCTGGTGATCAGAATATCTTTATTCTTATAGATTTCAATATCATTTATATTATCAAACCCTTTGAATTTCACAATGACCATGTTCTTGAAGAACTTGACCTGCTCAATCTCCATCGGTTTTAATTCTTTTCCTGTGTCGATCATGACGTGCTTTAATTTCTTGAACCGTTTCGCATCGTCTGTTGTGGGAAATACCTTGACTTCCCCTCTTACGCCGTGGGTGGACGTGATCACGCCTACACGCAATGTCTGTTCCATATATTTTTCTCCATTATCCAAAATCGAATGTTGTCATGCTGCAATAAAATCCCATTTGCAGAAGTTTTTTCTGCTGCTGGCCGCATAAGCAACAAGACCGTCTGCCTAAAAAGGCCGGCGGTCTTGTAAGTAAGTTACTGAATTTCTACAACTACTTTTTTGTCTTCTTTTGAGGCTGCTGCCTTCACAACAGAACGAATGGCTTTTGCGATTCTGCCCTGTTTACCAATAACCTTACCCATATCAGATGGAGCCACCTTCAATTCAATGACGGTTTCCCCATTCTGTTCGGATTCGATGACAGAGACTTCCTCTGGATGTTCCACCAGAGCTTTTGCCATAACTTCAACTAATTCTTTCATATCATCACCTCAGGATTACTGGATACCTGCGATCTTTAACAGCTTGCTAACGGTCTCAGTTGGCTGAGCGCCTGTTGCTAACCATTTCTTAGCTGCTTCCTCATCGAATTTGATTACGCTTGGATCAACGTTTGGATTATAGTAACCAACCTCCTCGATGAACTTACCATCTCTTGGAGATCTGGAATCTGCAACTACAACTCTATAGAAAGGAGCTTTCTTCTGTCCCATTCTTCTTAATCTCATCTTTACTGCCATGTCAATTTCACCTCCTTGTCGTGATTTACCTATAGACAAAAGCATATGCTTTGCTAACTAGTTAAAAGGGCATCTTAAATTTTCCCATCATGCCGCCTAACGCTCCAAGTCCGCCCTTGCGCTTGCCGCCGCCCATCATACCTGGCAGCTGCTTCATCATCTTGCGCATCTGGTCAAACTGTTTCACAATGCGGTTGACTTCGCTGATGTCCACGCCTGCGCCTTTGGCGATTCTCTGTTTTCTGGATGGGTTTAAAATGGATGGATTGGCACGTTCTTCCTTCGTCATGGAAAGGATGATCGCTTCCACACGGTCCATAGCGGAATCGTCTACAGCCATGTCGCCTTTCATCTGTGGCATACCCGGCATCATGCTCATGATGCTGGCCATACCGCCCATCTTCTTAATCTGGCGCATCTGATCCAGGAAATCATTGAAATCAAACTCTGCTTTCTTAAGCTTCTGAGTTAATTCCTTGGCTTTTTCCTGGTCAACTTCCATCTCTGCTTTCTCGATCAGGGAAAGAATATCTCCCATTCCGAGGATTCTGGAAGCCATGCGGTCCGGGTAAAACTGCTCTAAATCAGAAAGCTTTTCACCCATACCTATATATAAAATCGGTTTTCCGGTTACAGCCTTAATGGATAACGCCGCACCACCTCTGGTATCACCGTCCATCTTGGTTAAGATGACACCATCGATACCGATCTTATTTTCAAAATTCTCTGCCACATTAACTGCGTCCTGTCCAGTCATGGCATCGACAATGAGAAGTGTCTGATGTACTTCAACTTCCCGCTTGATCTCCTGAAGTTCAGCCATCATGTCTTCATCCACATGGAGACGGCCTGCGGTATCTAAGATCACCACATTGAAACCATTCTTCTGTGCATGCTCAATGGCTGCTTTTGCAATGTTGACCGGTTTCTGGTTATCACCCATGGAAAATACCGGAACACCCTGCTTTTCTCCATTGATCTGTAACTGCTGGATCGCTGCCGGACGATACACATCACAGGCAACCAGTAATGGTTTTCTGCCCTTCGCCTTTAGCTTTCCTGCGATCTTGGCGGTGGTTGTGGTCTTACCAGCACCCTGAAGACCTGCCATCATGATCACAGTGATCTCACTGGCTGGCTTTAACTCGATCTCCTTAGTCTCAGAACCCATAAGAGAAATCAGTTCTTCATGGACGATCTTGACTACCATCTGTCCTGGAGTCAGACTGTTCAACACGTCCTGTCCAATGGCACGTTCCTGAACGGAGTTCACAAACTGTTTTACCACCTTGAAGCTTACATCAGCTTCTAACAGAGCCATCTTGACTTCTTTCAGGGCAGCCTTAACATCGGCTTCTGACAGTCGGCCCTTGCCACGCAGATTCTTAAATACATTCTGCAGCTTGTCGGATAAGCTTTCAAAAGCCATCGCAATCCTCCTGTTTATGTCTTACAGTTCAATGATCTCGCCTGCGATCTGCTGGATCTTCTGAATCAGCTTCATGTCCTGATTCTTCTGATACTCTCCTGTCAGTTGGCGGATCTCTTCCACCATCCGTCTGGTCTGATGAAATTTCTCAACCAGCTTTAACTTTGACTCATATTCCGCTAATGTCTTGTCGCATCGTTTCACCAGGTCATGGACACCCTGACGGCTGATCCCCTGTTCCTCGGCAATCTCGCTTAAAGACATATCGTTAAATACCACATCTTCATAAATCTTTCTCTGATGCGGTGTCAGCAGTTCGCCGTAAAAATCATACAACATTCCTTGTTCTACAATCTTTTCCATCTCATCACCTGTGCTATCATACACGAAAAAACGCAGGGTGTCAAGTATTTTTTCTTGACACCCTTAAAAAATTTTTATTTTTCTTTTTTCGCTCCATTTTCAGGCTAATTCCGATTCATCTCCGGCTCGATTCTGGAAATGATATATCCCTCGACTTCTTCCGCGGTAATGCCTAAGGGAATCGCCAGTTCCCGGTACAGGTTTTCTTTGGCTTTCCGGAAATACCGCTCGTCCACCTCTGTCAGACGCTTCCCGTGAACCATCCGGTCTTTCTTTCTCCGGTACA
>CAKRWX010000287.1 GCA_934418055.1 uncultured Lachnospiraceae bacterium | reverse complement strand
AATGTATTAAGGTAGCTTCGAAATGTAAAACAGCATCCGATTCCGGCAGATACATTTTGCATGGATATTTCCAGGTTGTTTAGTGTAGAAAAATGGGAATAGTCAATGTTGTTTGCATTCATAAACTGAATTACAAAAGAATAGATATTTTGTGTTTTTCCCGGGAGAAAGATTTTTTCTTCTGGGATCTTTGTCAGATCTGTCAGTGGAAAACGTCCGTTCCCAAGATCTGTTTTTTCCAGATTCCACATGGTAGGGCAGGCAAAAAGAAGTTCGTCTTTGCCTACAAAAATCTGTTGAAGTTTCGGCTTGTTTGGAATGGTAAGCAGAATCATGTCTAATTCCCCTTCATTGAGCATTTCACGCAGGCGTTCTGTCTTATCTACCGTTAAATGACATTCCAGGTTAGGAAAATTTGCTTTGAGTGATTCGCGAAGCGGAATCCATAGATAGGCGGCTGATCGCTTGTACATACCGATAGATATAGAGTTTTCTTTTTTACTCTGGAGTTTCCCTAATTGCATAGAGAATTCCTGGTCAATTTCCAGAATTTTTTGGCAGCGTTCCAGGTACTTTTTGCCAATATCAGTTGGAAAAAAGCGCTGCTGATTTCTATAAAATAAATCCACTCCAAGTTCTTTTTCAAGATGGTTGATATACATACTGAGTGCTGGTGCTGAAATATATAATTTTTCAGATGCTTCCCGGATGGTTCCATATTTTGCCAGGGCGCATACATATTTTTCATCTTTTAGCCGCAAGGTAATCCCCCATTAAAATAAACATATATAAATATGCGGATTAAGCTTTCCTTAATCTTAGATTAACATAATATACTGTTTCTATCAAGAAGCGTTTGTTACAATTGTAATATCTAGATAAAGAAGGGGGGATTCATTTGAGAACTGTATTCACTGCCTGTGGGGACGCACTGATCATGCATTGTCTTCCTGAAAATTATCCGGGTCAGATGCAGATTCAGGAATATCTGAAAACGGGCGATTTTCGGATTGTGAATCTTGAGACCACAATCACTGACAAAAATTGTTATCCGTCTACGTTTTCCGGTGGAACATGGCTGACAGCAGAAGCCTCAGTGCTGGATGATTTGCTGGACTTTGGATTTAACCTTTGGGGGATTGCCAATAATCATATGCTGGATTATTCGTACCCAGGCCTGTTCCAGACACTTTCAGCTCTTCGACAGCGAGGAATTGCTTTTACTGGTGCAGGAGAAAGCCTAGAAAAAGCATCCAAAGCTGCAATTGCAGAGTCTGCTGCAGGACGTACTGCGTTGATTGCACTTACATCCACGTTTGATGATTCTGCCAGAGCCGGTATTCAGGGACCGTATTTACCGGCCCGTCCCGGTATCAATCCCATGCGTTTTGAACAGAAGTATTTGCTGAATCAAGCGCATATGGATCAATTGAAGGAAATAGCCGATGTCTGTAATGTAAATGTGAAAAACAAGCGCAGATTAAAAACGGGCTACAAACTTCAGGAAAGCAATGATATTTTTGAATTTAAAGATATGAAATTCTGCCTGAATGATCAGGAAGGTAAAATCACGATACCTTCGGCTGTGGATTTGAATCGAACGATCCGTGTAATTGAGGAATTGAAACGTGATGTGGAGCATGTTGTGGTTATGTTTCATTCGCATGAGATGAAAGACGATAATATGGAATCGATTGAGGATTTTGTTCAGGAATGCTCTCATGCGTTCATTGATGCCGGAGCCAGCCTGGTACTTGGAGGTGGCTGCCATCAGTTGAAAGGAATTGAACTTTATAAAGGCAAGCCGGTTTTCTATTCCCTTGGCAATTTTATTTATCAGAATGAGTTCGTCGATGTTCTGCCACCGGACTTTATGGATAAGTATAAGCTTCCGTACACCACCACTGCGCGGGAAGCGATTGCTTACCGAAAATCAAAGGCAAAAAACGGCGGACAGCAGTCAAAAGAAAACTTTCTGTCTGTGCTGCCGCGGGTAGTAATGGAGGGGGATCAGTGTATTAGCATTGAGATGCTGCCGATCTCTCTTGGTTATGAGCAGGTACGGTCCTTTAAAGCAATTCCGGGTCCGGCTGATGAAACTGACAGTAATCTTATTTATCAGACACTGGCACGGCTTAGTGAACCATTTGGTACGGAAATGTATATGGAAAACGGATTGATAAAAATAAGAACGGAGGAGAAGTAGATGAAAAAGTTCAAGATGCCCCATGCGTTGGTTATTATGGTCATGATTATTCTGCTGGCTGTTGTAATGACCTGGATTGTTCCTGCTGGTCAATTTGCGCGTATTGAGAATGCGGAAGGCGTTAAAGTTGTTGATCCCACTTCTTTTCAGTATTTGGAAAGTACTCCGGTCAGCCTGTTAAAGGTACCAAAGATGATAGTGGAATCCCTGATTTCCAAAATTGATTTGATGTATACGGTCATTTTTGCCGGTGCGGCTTTTCACATGATCGCGAAATCCGGCGCTCTGCAGGTTCTGGTTGGCTCTACTGCGGGGAAATTCCGTGGTAAGGCATATCTGTTTGTTCCTGTTATGACGGCTGCTTTTGCAGTAATTTGCTCTACACAGGCAGTGAACCATTTTATTGCATTTGCGCCTGTCATGGTTGTTATTGCTATGGGAATGGGATTTGATTCCATCGTTGGCGTCGCTATCATTCTGTTAGGCGGTGCAATTGGTTTTTCTACTGCAGGTCTGAATATTAATACGGCTGTGCTGGCCCAGAAGATTGCGGAAGTTCCAGTTTATTCCGGTTTACGTTATCGTGCAGTTTGCTTTGTTATATTTTTGATTGTAACCTGTCTGTATCTGGTTAATTATGCCAGAAAGATTAGCAAAAATCCTGAGCTTAGCCCGGTATATGATATTGACCAGGGGCGGGAAGAACGGGTTGTAGATCTGACTGCTTTTGGTAAAATGGATTGGAGAAAAATCTGTATTCTTTTGGTTTTGCTGCTTTCTCTTGTTAGCCTGATCGTTGGCAATACGAAACTGGGCTGGGATCTGGAAGAGTATGCTGCCCTGTTTCTTGTTGTTGCTATTGTAGAAGGATTGTTGCTTGGGCTGACCCCATCTCAGATCGCTTCAGAGTTTATCAATGGTTGTAAGACCATGCTGGGAGCTGCATTTCTTATTGGCTTTGCCGGTACAATTGCTTCTGTATTAAAAGCTGGTGGTATTATTGATACGATTATTTTTGCCTCCAGTAATATGCTGAACCATGTGCCAAGATTTCTGTTGGGACCAGCGATGTTCCTGGTAAATGTACTTGTAAATCTGGTTATTGTTTCCGGAAGTGGTCAGGCGACGGCTGTTATGCCGATCATGGCGCCTCTTGCAGATCTTGTTGGTATTACACGACAGACTTCAGTTCTGGCATTTACGTTTGGAGATGGTTTCTGTAACTACGTTCTGCCACATTCCTCTGCTTTGATGGGTATTTTGGGTGCAGCAAATATTCCGTATGATCGCTGGATGAAGTTTATG
>CAKRWX010000286.1 GCA_934418055.1 uncultured Lachnospiraceae bacterium | reverse complement strand
CACCAGGCCACACTGTACGTAGTGAGTACCAGGCTGGCAAGGGAACTCCTTGTCTGGTAGCTGTAGAGCAGGATTACACAGGAAAAGCACTGGAGAAAGCACTGGCTTACGGTTTAGCAATCGGCGGCGCAAGAGCTGGTCTTCTGGAGACTACCTTCCGTACTGAGACTGAGACTGACCTGTTCGGTGAGCAGGCTGTTCTTTGCGGCGGCGTTTGCGCATTAATGCAGGCTGGTTTCGAGACTCTGGTAGAGGCTGGTTATGACCCAAGAAACGCTTACTTCGAGTGTATCCATGAGATGAAGCTGATCGTAGATCTGATCTACCAGTCTGGTTTCGCAGGCATGAGATATTCCATCTCCAACACTGCTGAGTACGGCGATTACATCACCGGACCAAAGATCATCACCGAAGAGACCAAGAAGACCATGAAGAAGATCTTAACCGATATCCAGGATGGTACATTTGCAAAAGAGTTCTTACTGGATATGTCCCCAGCAGGACGTCAGGTTCATTTCAAAGCTATGCGTAAGCTGGCTTCCGAGCATCCATCTGAGAAGGTTGGCGAGGAGATCCGTAAGCTGTACAGCTGGAACGATGAGAGCGGCAAGCTGATCAACAACTAAGTTTAGAATTTAAAGGTTTATACCATTCGCAAAAAGCGTCTGCTGATCCGGAGAGGATCGGCAGACGCTTTTGCGTTATGAAACACGCAGGACGGGTATTATGATTTACGGCTTTTGCAGAAATCAATAAAAGTTTCCAATGCTTTGGAGGTGCGGTTGGGATAATAGGCAAATCCTACAGTCCTTTTATGAATTGGCACATCCAGCTTCAGCTGCACCAGTTTTCCTGTCTCCAGATCGTCTTTGATAAATTCCTTAATGACGCTTCCCACGCCCAGTCCGATCCGGACAAATTCGATCAGCAGATCCATGGTGGTCACTTCCAGCAGGTTGTTGGCCTCGATCTGATTGAGTGCCATATATTCGTCCATGTAGTGACGGGTAATATTACTGCGGTCTAAGAGCATGACATTGCCGGACTGGAATACATCGGCATGATCCCCTTCTCTTAGATGGAAGTTCTCCAGATAAGAGGGAGAAGCAGCGAAAATGTCCTCGATATCCATAACCGGGAGAAATACCAGTCCCTTGGAGGTTCTTGGTTCTGCCACCAGGCCCAGATCGATCTTCTGCTGTTCCAGCATATCCAGGGTGTGGGTGGTGGACTGGCTGTCGATGGAGATCTTGATGTGTGGGTATTGCTCAATGAAATCCTTTAAATAGGAGACCATGATAAAACGGCATAGGGTGTTGCTGACACCGATCCGGATCTGTCCCATGTTGAATTCCCGTACCCGCTTTAATTCCAGTTCCCCGGCGCTTAACTGCTCAAAAGCAGAGCTGGTGTGCTCAAAGAGGATCTGTCCTTCTTCAGTCAACTGGACTCCTCTGGAATTTCTGGTAAATAAGATGGTGCTTAAGCTGTCCTCCAGTTTGCTGATAGCCTTGCTGATGGCAGGCTGGCTGATATAGAGTTCCTTGGCGGCCTTGGAGATGTTGCCGGCTTTGGCTACTTCGTAAAAGATCTTGTACTGTGATAAATTCTGATTCATTCGCGTTTATTCCTTCATTTTCATGATTTTTCGCCGTTCAGGCGTTCAAAATAGCAGTCAGAGCAGAGTGATTGTGATGAAATAGAATTCGCTATCATAACCACAATGAATGATACCTATGATTATTATATATTGTTATTATAACAGAGACCATGCTATAATACAACCATATATTGTTGCGGGGTAAGCAGATTACCCCACAATGAGATAAGATTGCCCCGTGCTGCGCACACACAATCTTATAATACTCGTATGATTGAAAAAATGGAGGCATCAAGTTATGTCAGTTGGAAAAGTGTTTAAATTTCATAATGATCTGGATACGGATCAGATTATTGCATCCCAGTATCTGTTATTACCTACCATCGAGGAGATGAAGGTACATACATTTGAGTCCTTAGACCCGGAATTTCCACAGAAAGTAAAGCCTGGTGATTATGTGGTGGGCGGCGAGAACTTCGGCTGCGGTTCTTCCAGAGAGCAGGCACCCAGCGTGTTGAAAGCATTGGGCGTGCAGGCAGTGGTTGCCAAATCATTTGCCCGTATTTTTTACCGCAATGCCATCAACATCGGACTTCCAGTAATCGTGTGCAAGGATCTTCCAGACGCGGTTTCCACAGGAGACGAGATGGATCTGTCCCTGACAGAGGGTGTGGCAAAGGCCAATGGACAGGTCTTTTCCTGCACCAAGCTTCCGCCTTATATGCAGCAGATTTTAAGCCAGGGCGGACTGATTGCGTCACTGAATAAGGAGGAGGCATAAGACTATGGGAATGACGATTGCAGAGAAGATCATTGCGCTGGCAGCAGGTGTGCCGGAAGTAAAAGCAGGAGATATCCACACCGTGACCCTGGACCGTATGATGAGTAACGACGGAACCACCCATTTGACGGTGGATATGTATCACAACAAATTAAAACATCCAAGAATTGCAGACCCGAAGAAAATGGTTTTCATCGTGGACCACAACGTACCGTCTGACAGCCCGAAGACAGCGGCGTCCCAGAAGAAGATGCGCAATTTCGCCAGAGAACATGGCATTGATTTCTGGGAAGGAAAGGGTGTCTGCCATCAGATCATGATGGAGAATTATGTCTGCCCAGGCGAGCTGATCTTTGGCGCGGACAGCCATACCTGTACTTACGGCGCGCTGGGCGCTTTCGGTACTGGCGTTGGATGCACAGACTTATTATACGGCATGGTGACAGGAACTTCCTGGGTGCTGGTGCCGGAGACGGTGAAATTTAATCTGACAGGAAAACTGCCGGAGGGCGTATATCCGAGAGATCTGATGTTAACCATCATTGGCCAGATCGGCGCCAACGGCGTGAATTATCAGGTGATGGAGTTTACCGGAGACGGAGCCAAGACTTTAAGCGTCAGCGACCGTATGGTACTGTGCAACCTGGCAGTAGAGGCCGGCGCAAAAACTGCCATCTTCGAGGCAGATGAAGTAGCTTTGAAATATCTGGAGGAGCGCGGCAGAAAACCGAAAGCAGTCTTCAAGAGTGATGCAGATGCAGTTTATGCCCGTGAGTATACCTTTGATCTGTCCAAGATCCGTCCGGTTGCTGCAAAACCAGATTTTGTGGACGCAGTAGTACCGGCAGAAGAGGTGTGTGGTGTTCCGATCAACGAGGCATTTTTAGGTTCCTGCAATAATGGACGTCTGGATGACCTGCGGGTTGGTGCATCCGTATTAAAAGGAAGAAAAGTCGCTGACGGAGTCCGCTTCTTAGTGGTTCCTGCAAGCCAGGAGATCTATCTTCAGGCCATGGAAGAGGGACTGATCCAGATCTTCATGGAGAGCGGCGCTATCGTGATGAACCCCAACTGCAGCGTCTGCTGGGGAAGCTGCCAGGGTGTGATCGGTGAAAATGAAGTGCTGATCAGTACCGGTACCAGAAACTTTAAGGG
>CAKRWX010000285.1 GCA_934418055.1 uncultured Lachnospiraceae bacterium | reverse complement strand
GTGTAGAGCACGCCGTACATTAAGTGATTGCAGACGAAGGTTCCGGCTGTGTTGGAGACGCTGGCGGGAAGGCCTGCCTCACGGATGTGCTGCACCATAGCCTTGATCGGAAGATCGGAAAAATAGGCCGGAGCACCGTCTTCATAGATCGGCAGATCAATCGGCTGGTTGCCTTCGTTGTCTTTGATGCGGGCGTCGTCGAGATTGATGGCCACGCGCTCCGGTGTGATGTCGTAACGTCCGCCTGCCTGGCCGATGCAGAGCACTGCGTCCGGTTTTTCTTTTGCAATGGCAGCGGCTACAGTTGCGATGGATTTGCGGAAGACGGTCGGAACCTCAAGCTTTACCACCTCAACATTTCCTGCTTTTTCAGAGACCAGCCTGACAGCTTCCAGAGCCGGGTTGACTTTGTCTCCTCCGAAGGGATCAAATGCGGTTAAAAGAAGTTTCATGGGAAAACCTCCTCGTAAGTGCTATTTGCAACTGTGTGGAAGCTGGATACAGTTACGGTGTTAATGAAATCTTAGCATACTGATGAAAAATTAACAATGATATTATTTGTCAAAGATGGGCATACCCAGGCAAAGATCGCCGGACTGTATCCGCAGAAGGGAACAATCCAGATCGGTTCCGATGCAGACCTGATACTTATCGATCCGAAGAAGGAATGGACTATCACCACAGAGAAGATGCACGGAAACGCAGATTATACCTGCAACGAGGGCACGAAGGTGACAGGTGCGATCGAGAAGGTATTCCTGCGCGGAAGTGAGATCGTTGCGGATGGAAGCTTTGTGGGAACACGCGGCGAGGGCAGGTATTTAACATAACTTAGCAAGAATTCCCCGATCCTCTTTAGGGATGGCACTGACTTTTCTAATTAAAGGTACTCACTATTAAGCGTTTACGTACTATCTACTTTTTCAGTGCCCTCACTGCTGACTTTTCGGGGTGCGAGGTGCTGTCGTTAAGCTAGAGAGTTTCTCTAGCTTGACTACTAGGGTTAAAATAAATTTGAAGCGGTTTATCAATTTTGTTGGTAAATCGCTTTGCTATATCTAAACCAATCCCATCAATAGTTCAAAAAGTAGAACTTTATTTATAATATAAGCAACAGATACAACCATGAGTTTTATACTCTATAAAAAATCGGAACTTCTGAGGAGGCTTCGATTTTTTTATAATGTAGTTGTAGCAAGACATTGAAGGTCGTGTGATTATGCCGACTATCTGGAAAACCAAACTTACAGTGATTGACAGATCAGGCAGAAAGTGTGACACAAAATATAGTTTTATATGCTGTTAAGTCCCGTAAAACCAAGGCATGAGGGAAATTGGCTACATTTTAATATCTGATCTGGTGGACATCGTAGTCTAGTCAACGGACAGTTTTGTAAAAGCAAATAATTTTACCGGAAAAGAAATCCGCCCTTTCTATACCTACGAGGATAGCGGCTTCGGCCACAGCCTGGTAGATCTAAAAAAGTTTGCCCGATCGCTGTGATCCGGGAAGCTTTTTTCGAGCGAGGTGTGGAGGTGGCCAATGAGACAGAGGCCATTGGGCGAAGGAAATTTTTATTGCATGGAAGATTTATTGTAACTATTGCAGATAGATGTTATACTATAAGTATGAAAGTTTGCTGGGCAAAGCGGAGGTGTATGCGTAATGGCAAATAGTCGAAATTTAAACCATGTGATTGAAGGATATGTGGCTCAGATAAAGAAAGTTTTAGGCTCAGATTTTATAAGAGCGTATGTATATGGATCTTATGCGCGTGGTGAATATGATGATAAAAATGAATCTGACTTAGATATTGTTATTTTTACGCATAGACCAGCGGCAGAGTTTTACCTGCTTGTTAATGAAATAGCAGAGATTACTTATGAGTACAGTGTAAAATATGATGTGATTTTATCTCCGGTATTCCAGAATCAAAAGCAATTTGAGCATATGGCAGATGTGCTTCCGTATTATCAGAATATCCAAAAGGAGGGGATTGTTGTTGGATGAAACTTTAAGGGAATTGATTTTTAAATTTTATTCAAAATAGAAGATAGTCAATCATAATGAATCCGTTTTGGAATCTGTATGGTTGACTATTTTTTTTCCATACATCCACAAGGGCTGTCACAGGGGAATAGAGATTACCCTGTGAATAAAATATCAATTGTTGCAATTTTTGCAAAACGTGATACAATTCTACCTTGCACGTAAAAAAGTGCAATTCTCATTGATACATAAAAATCTGATTCATACGAGGAGGAAAGAGTCTTGAAAAAGTTCGTTTCGCTGTTGGAAACCATTGTTTTATTTTTGATGGCATTTCCAATGACAGCACTGGCGGCAGACGGGGCAGCGGAGAGTATTTCGCTGGTGTATTGTATTCCTTTTGCCGGACTGCTTCTTTGTGTCGCTGTGCTGCCTCTGATAAAAGCAGAATGGTGGGAGAGCCATCAGCCTCATGCGGTGGTGTTCTGGTCTTTGTTGTTCGTGATTCCGTTCGCGATCTTCTTTGGCGCGGGGGAAGCGGCAGAGAAGGTGCTGGAATGCATCATTGATGATTATCTGACCTTTATCGTGTTGCTGTTTGGATTGTTCTGCGTGGCAGGTAATATTACTCTGGAGGGAGATTTGGCGGGTTCCCCAAGGATCAATGTGGGACTTCTGCTCATCGGAACCCTGCTTTCCAGCTGGGTTGGAACCACCGGCGCCAGCATGCTGATGGTGCGCCCGGTGATCAAGATGAACGCCTGGAGAAAGCGCAGAAGCCACATTATGGTGTTCTTTATTTTCCTGATCTCCAACATCGGCGGCTGTCTGACGCCGATCGGCGATCCGCCACTGCTGATGGGATTTATGCGTGGGGTTCCGTTCTTCTGGAGCCTGCATCTGTTACCGGTGTTACTGTTTAATATCGTAGTGCTTTTGACTGTATTTTATTTCCTGGACCGGAGAGCTTACCGGAAAGACGTCGCAGAGGGAAGAAAACCAGATATCAGCAAGCCTGGTACGGAAGTACATATTCTGGGGCTTCACAACCTGATCTTTCTGGTGATGATCGTCGCAGCCGTGATCTTAAGCGGTACGCTTCCGGGAATGGCTGCATTCCAGGACGCAAGCGGTGCGGTGAAAGGAATTACCGTATTCCGTGACGTGAAGCTGACTTATCCGGCTCTGATCGAGGTGGCGATCATCCTGTTAGCGGCACTGTTATCCTTTAAGACCACTAATGTTGAGATCCGCCGGAAAAACCATTTTACTTGGGGTGCGATCCAGGAGGTTGCGGTGCTGTTTATCGGTATTTTCATTACCATGCAGCCAGCCCTGATGATCTTAAAGGCAAAAGGCGCAGAACTTGGTATCACCCAGCCATTCCAGATGTTTTGGGCTACCGGACTTCTCTCCAGTTTCCTGGACAACACGCCGACTTACCTGGTATTCCTTACCACAGCCGGTTCCCTGGGCTTTACAGAAGGTATGCAGACGATTCTGGGAACGGTTCCGATCGCCATGCTGGAAGCTATTTCCTGCGGTGCGGTATTTAT
>CAKRWX010000284.1 GCA_934418055.1 uncultured Lachnospiraceae bacterium | reverse complement strand
GAAAAGGCAGTGAAGTGGGCCGGAATTTCGAGGAACTGCGCCAGATCCTGGACCGTGTGGAATTATCTGACCATATAGGCGTCTGCTTAGACACCTGCCATGTCTGGGACGGCGGTTACGATATTGTAAATCATTTAGATGAAGTTCTGGACGAATTTGACCGGGTCATCGGTCTGGACCGTCTGAGAGCCATCCATTTAAATGACAGTCTGAATCCATTGGGTGCCCACAAGGACCGTCACGCCCGCATCGGCGAAGGCCATATCGGCAAAGACGCCCTGATCCGTGTGGTACGCCATCCGCGCTTAAAGCATCTGCCATTTTACTTAGAAACGCCAAATGAGCTGGATGGCTATGCGGCCGAGATCCAGCTCATGAGACAGGCATCTGTGGCTATGGGCGAATAACCTTATCCGCCTTTGCCATGGATTCCACAATATCATACATGTTGGTGACACTTCCAACCTTTAATTTGTCTGTCAGTCCGTAGAAGTTTAAGCAGGTGCCGCAGGAAAGGATCTCCACGCCCTGCTCTTCCATAGATCTCAAATCTTCCAGGGAATCGCTTCCTTCTGTAGTCCAGGTAACCCCTCCATTATAGAAGAGGATCTTCTCTGGAAGTTTTTCTAACTGGCTTAAGGCATAAAGAAAGCCTTTCATCAGCGTGTGACCCAGCTCGTCATTGCCATTGCCCATGGCGGCGGAACTGATCACAACCACGGTCTTGTCTTCTGGAAGACAACAGTTTGCAGTCTGTGCAGTGTTCTGGCTGCCTTGACTATCGCTTGATTGGCTGTCCACTGTCACTGCACTCCGGCCATTCCCATTGCCCTGACTGTCCGCTGCTTCTACACTCTGGCTATTTCTGGTCAATACCACCTGGTATTTCTTTTCTTCTAATTTTTCCCACTGGAAACTGCAGTTCTGGCTATTGGCTAACTTCGCCAAATTTTTCACTGCGATCTCATTGTCCACCAGGATCTCTGCCTCAGAAACCTGTGGATGCTCGTCCAATGCTTTCTTCATCATCACAACCGGGATCGGACACTGCTTTCCCAGCGCATCAATGGTGATCTTCTCCATCCTTTAACCTCCGATAACCTCTTCTGCATAATTTACTGACGCCATAGCATCCTTACAATACCGGTCCGCGCCGATGGTTCTTGCGTAATCCTCTGTCAGAACCGCGCCGCCGACCATCACTTTCACCCATGGAGCGGATTTACGCAGCTGGACAATGGTCTCCTCCATGCTCGGCACGGTGGTAGTCATCAGGGCGCTTAAACCAACCAACGGAACGTGTTTCTCAATGGCTGTCTCCACGATCTTCTCCGGCGGAACGTCTTTTCCTAAGTCAATGATCTCAAAACTGTAATTCTCCAGAAGCACCTTCACGATGTTTTTGCCGATATCATGGATATCGCCCTTAACAGTAGCTAAAATGATGGTGCCCTTCTTCTCCTGGGTCTGGCCGCTCTTCTGCATCTGATCCTTGATCACTTCAAATGCCGCTTTCGCCGCCTCTGCACTCATAAGAAGCTGTGGAAGGAAGACGGTTCCTTTCTCGAAGCCTTTTCCCACCTGATCCAAGGCCGGAATCATCTCTTCATTGATAATCGTTAAGGAATCTTTAGTCTCCAATAATTCCTTTACCGCCTCAATGGCCCGCTCTTTTAAACCACGGATGATGCTCTCTGCCAGTCCCTGTTCCGTTTTGCCGCCGCCTGGTGTTCCTGCGTTTTTTGCCGCAGCCGCACCGGTTAACGGAGAAGCAATGCCCGTTCCCTGGACTGCGCCGCCGTAAGCCGCAATATAATCGCCGCACTGCGGGTCTAAATCAGACAGCGCACGGAAGCTGTAATAAGAACGCATCATGGCGTCGGAATTCGGGTTGATGATGGCTGCGCTTAAGCCGTTCTGCATCGCCATGGTGAAAAATGCCGCGTTGATGATCTCACGCTGTGGCAGTCCAAAAGAAATATTGGACACACCTAAAATGGTCTTGCCGTGAAGTTCATCCCGCACTCTTCTTAATGTCTCTAATGTAGTCAGCGCTCCCTGGCTGTCGGAGCTGACTGTCAGGCACAGAGCGTCAATGATGATGTCCTTTGGTTTGATGCCATACTCTGCCGCTGTGGCATATAATTTCTTCGCAATGGCGATTCGTCCTTCCGCCGTCTCCGGGATTCCACCCTCATCCAGCGCCAGGGCAACTACCACACCGCCGTATTTCTTCACCAGCGGAAATACCGCTTTCATGGTCTCCTGCTTGCCATTGACGGAATTGATCAGTGGTTTGCCATTATAAATCCGCAGCGCCCGCTCCATAGCCTCAATATCGGAGGTATCGATCTGGAGCGGCAGGTCGATGATACTCTGAAGCTCCTGCACCACCTCTTCCATCATGGAAGGCTCATCGATCTCCGGAAGGCCAACATTGACATCCAATACATGGGCACCGTGATCCTGCTGTGCCACACCTTCTCTTAAAATATACTCTAAATTATGGTCTCTTAAGGCCTGCTTAAACTTGCTTTTACCTGTCGGGTTGATCCGCTCACCGATAATGACCGGACTCTTATCGATCACAACTGCCTGGGAATAGGAAGAAATCACCGTACGGTTTTTCTCTTCTGGAAGCACCTGTACCTTGTCCTTGCACAATTCCACCGTCTTTTTGATATGCTCCGGTGTGGTTCCGCAGCATCCACCTACCACATTGGCACCCATATCAGCAATCTGTGCCATATATCTGGCAAATTCGTCAGCATCTATATCATAAACGGTCTTTCCGCCCTCGCTTCTTGGCAGTCCGGCATTTGGGTTGACAATCACAGGAACCGATACTACTTTTAAAATATCCTTTAAAATGTCCATCATCTGGACCGGACCAAGACCACAGTTGATGCCCAAAGCATCAACGCCCAGTCCCTCTAATAACGCTACGGTTGACTCTACATTTCCACCTGTCAGCAGTTTTCCCTTGCTGTCAAAGATCATGGTGGCAAAGACCGGAAGATTACAGCTTTCTTTCGCTGCCAGAACTGCCGCTTTCGCCTCATAGCCATCGCTCATGGTCTCGATCAGCACCAGATCTGCTCCAGCTTCCACGCCGTAACCTACTACTTCTTTATAAAGATCACAGGCATCGGTAAATGCCAGATCACCTAACGGTTTTAATAATTTGCCCGTAGGACCCAGATCCAGGGCCACATAGCCATGACCAGCCTCTTTGATGGCTGCTTTTGCATTCTCCACTGCAGCCGTGACCAGATTTTTTAAGGAAAATTCTCCTTCACTGCCAAATTTCAGTCCGTTCGCACCGAAGGTGTTCGTAGTCACAATATCACAGCCTGCCTTCAGGTATTCCAAATGTACCTCTTTTAAGATCTCCGGATGCAGCACATTCCATGTCTCCGGCAGTTCGCCCGGTTTTAAGCCTCTGGCCTGCAAAAGACTTCCCATACCGCCATCACAGAACACCTTTCTTTTTCTGATTTCTTCTAAAATGCCCATGCTTATCCCCTTCTGTAAGTACAATCTGTTTTTCCACAGGCTTCACATCCCTTAAC
>CAKRWX010000283.1 GCA_934418055.1 uncultured Lachnospiraceae bacterium | reverse complement strand
GTCTTTCTTTCTCCGGTACAAGGTCTTGATGATGCCGACCCAGGCTTTGCAGTCGCAGGACTTTAAGGCTTCCTTGTATTTCGCCTCCCGCTGTTTCTCGTCACTGATCTGTAAATCTTTTACATTTCTGATCTCTCCGATCAGCTGATCCGCTTCTTCTCTGGTAACGATCCGCCGCATGGGATTTTTATTTTCCTCAACAGGAGTAAGAATCTTACCGCCAGGAGAACCCGCTGGTTCCAGCACATAATAGAGTTTTTCCTGCGGTGCGTCCTTTCGCTCCATGGTTGTGATATCCATGACCTGACAGACTCCTGTGGTTCCATACACGATATACTCGCCTTTTTTAAACACGCCCTTCATCCTTTCTGCAATTTTAAATCAATTCATCTACTACTGTTATCATGAACCTATTTTACCATTTTTATACAGAAAATGTCAGTATTTTAAAGCAATTTGATGATTTTCGGCGTTTTGTCTTATGTTTTTCTCTCTATCTATTGTGCAGTTTTTATAGATTTCCCATGAGGATTTTAGTCAGTTCATCCATATTCGCGGCAATTTTCCAGGCACCTGCTGCCTCTAATTCTTCTCTTGGGCCGTATCCGAATAACACACCCACGCAGTCTAACCCCTGTTCCTTTGCTCCCAGCACATCGTGTTCCCGGTCTCCTACCATGACCATCTGGCTGCGGTCTGCATGTTCAATCCCAGCCTGTTCCATGGTGTAAGCGATCACATCGCCTTTTTTCACCCGCACCTCATCCATGCTGGCACCACCGATATAATCAAAATAGGAATCCAGGTGGAAATGCTCTAAGATCTGTCTGGCAAATTCTTCCGGCTTGGAGGTGGCCACATACAGTTTCTTTCCAGCAGCTCTCAACTGGCCAAGCAGCTCCGGAATCCCCTCGTACACCCGGTTTTCAAATAAACCGCCTACTGCAAAATATTCCCGGTATTTGTAAATGGCCTCTTTGGCCTGTTCCTCAGAAAAATCATAAAATTTTACAAAGCTGTCCTTTAAAGGCGGACCGATAAATGGAATCAGCCTGGTCAGATCCTCTTCTATAATGCCATAAGCCTTTAATGCATGCTGGACAGAACGGGTGATGCCAAGCATCGGGTCCGTCAATGTCCCATCCAGGTCAAAAAAAATGATATTTTTCTCCATCGCTATCCCTCTCCGTCATATTTATGTGATATCTTTCATCATAGAAAAGGATTGGGGAAATGTCAATGAATCATTACTGGTAAACTCTCTGTTTTTCGGGTATAATCATACTATTCCACGGACCCGCGCTTTCACTGCGCCGGTTCCGGAACATAATAAGCCTCAGAAAGGACGAATGCTATGATCCACATTAATCAGGACGGAACTGGGGATTTTACCTCTGTCCAAGCGGCTCTTGACAGCCTGCCAGCAAACAACCAGGAACCGGTTACGCTTTTTATTCACAAAGGAATCTACCGGGAACGGATCCATGTGACAGTTCCTTACGTCTCCTTTGTGGGAGAATCCGCCGAAGAAACCATCTTAACTTATGGTCTTTATGCCCGGATGCCATCGGAGGACATCGGGAAATTAGGAACTTTCCGCACCTACTCCTGTTTCATCGATACCCATGATTTTACTGCCAGCAATTTAACCTTTGAAAACAGTGCCGGGCCTGGCACAAAGGTGGGACAGGCGCTGGCTCTTTACGTGGACGGAGACCGGATCGCATTCCACGACTGCCGTTTTTTAGGAAACCAGGATACCCTGTTCACAGCGCCTCTGCCGCCAAAAGAGATCGAGCCTAATGGGTTTGTAGGACCAAAGCAGTCTGCACCAAGGATCACTGGACGGCATTTCTACCAAAGATGCTATATCGAAGGCGATATCGACTTTATCTTCGGCGGGGCAACGGCTTATTTTGAAGATTGTGAATTTTTCTCCAAATATACCGGTCAGCCCATCAGTAGCTACGTGACCGCTGCTTCTACCCCAGAGGGCCAGGAATACGGCTATGTATGCCAGAACTGCCATTTCACCGGCAACTGTCCGCCAAGTTCTGCTTACCTGGGACGGCCATGGCGGGAATATGCCAAAGTAGTTCTCTTAAACTGCCAGATGGAAAATCACATCTGTCCGGAAGGCTGGAACGACTGGGGAAAGGAATTCGCCCACGATACGGTGTTCTTCGCCGAATATAAGAGCTATGGGCCTGGAGCGGCCATGCAGTCGCGGCCGGAATGGTGCCATATGCTGGATGAGCGGGAAGCAAAACATTTTACAAAAGAGCTGGTGCTGGGCGGAGATGATGGCTGGAATCCATAAACAAAATCCAGCAGCATTTTCACTTACAGAGACTGGATACGCCTTGCGTATTCTACTCTGATCAGACAGTTCCCACAGCAAAAAAGAAGCCGAAATCATCGGGAAATGAGGCATTTCCTCCACATGATTTCGACTTCTTTTTTATTTGCTATTTAAAAAATTCATGCTTCTCATGACTGAACAGGAACGTCAGATGGCGGTCAAACCATCGGATCGCTCCGCTTCTGGAGCCGCCCCGGTACATAAAGTACAGAGCACCCTGAGAATAATCTTCGCCCTGAAGGGCACGGTCAACGCAGTCAATGGTCTGTCTGGTGACCTTTACTGTATTGATACTGCCGTTGGATACTGGTGAGAACTGGGATTTCTCATATACCACGGATTTGATCGTGTCAGGAAACTCACTGTTCTTCACACGGTTGATGATCACGTTGGCAACCAGAATCTTTCCCTTGTCATCACAGATTCCTGCTTCTGCCTGGACGATCCTTAACAGAACCTGATAGTCCTCGTCACTATAGGCGACCACAGCGGCAGCACGTTTTGCTTCTTCCTCTGCTTTTTTTCTGGCAGTTTCTGCTTCCATCAGAATCTGCTTCTTCACTTCTTCAATTTCTGCCTGAGCCGCGATCCGGCTCTCTTCCTGTCTCTGGACATCCTGTGTCAGCATCTGGCCGACTAACATCTGTCCCTGTCGCCGTGAATCCGTAAGATCAACTTGTATTTTTGCCTCCGTAAGCAATTCAGTTTCTTCAGGTTCTTCTTCCTCCGTGTTTTCCGGCTCGCCGGAATTTGTCTCAGCAAACGCAACCAGCATATTCTTGCCGCCGCTGCCAAATCCACTGGAGGTCAGTGCCACTACCGTAATCACAGAAGCCGCAGATACAAAGACTGCTGCGCTGCGGTAAATCCGTTTGGTAACTTTCACCGCTGCTGTTTTTACGAACAGGAACACGTTCTGAAGAAACGAGTACAATGTTAGCATAGATACCCTCTTTTCTTTCTTCCTCAAAATTAGGCTTCTTTGGGTTTGATCCCCACTTTTGCCTGTATTGTCAGGTGACGGTGGAGATTATATAGGAATCTGTCTCCAAAAGTCAATGGATTTCCCCCACTTTTGGCGTTTTTGACACTGGGCATTTTTTGAATTTTTCCATTCTTATGACATTTGCACGAATTTCCGTCCTGTTTTTGTTAAATATTTATATGTCTTTTCATTTCGTTTTTTACGTAAATATTACATTTTTGTTAAATGCGAC
>CAKRWX010000282.1 GCA_934418055.1 uncultured Lachnospiraceae bacterium | reverse complement strand
TCATCGATCTGATCTGCATCTTTCAATCCCTCGCCAAGATCAATGCCTGGTCTGATGGCCTGGATCCGGATATGATCCGTTCCATTTAACAAAATGGAGACATCCTCCTGAGCGGAAATGATCAGTTCCGCCGGACCTTTCTTCTTCACGGAAGCCCGGTTGATCACCCGCCGGTCCGCCAGCACCTGGCGCTCCAGTTCGTCTAAGTCCTCCAGCATCACCGCCTCATAATACCGGCCATCCGCGTCTCCTAAGTCTGTCAAGCCCTCATCCAGCCGTTTCACCATCTCCCTGCCATCTTTATCAGAAAGTCTGGACGGAAATACATACTCATTCCAGTTCCGGGCATAGCGGATCCGGCTGGCGATGATGTTCTGCTCTTTTTCACATTCCTGCTCATACCATTTAAGCATCTGTCTTCGTCCCCTCTCTTAAGGCGCGGATCTGATCCCGGTACTGGGCCGCCATCTCGTAGTCCTCGCTGTCCACTGCCGCCTTTAATTTCTTCTCCAGGCTGCGGATCTCCTCTGCGGTCTCATCCCGGTGCAGCACCTTCTGCGCCTGGACATCCACCGCCATGGTATCCTCTGCCTGCCGGGTCTCTCCCGCTGGGCGGATCTTCGGGTGTTTGCCCTTATGGCACTCACTGCCCTGTAACTGCTTGATATTATCCCGGATCAGCAGGTCAAACACGCTGTAACAATCTGCGCAGCCGAAACAACTATTCTCCACAAATTCCTCATAGGTCATGCCGCAGGACGGACATACTACCTGCTGGAACTTGCCGTCTTTCTCCTCCGGCTCCTCGCCGCCAAGCAGTCCGGAGATCAGTTTCGCCAGAGGAAACTCCCCGTCAAAGATCGCGGAATACGCGCCAAAATCCATCTCTTTGGCACACTGGGTACAGAAATGGTGTTCTGTCCGCACGCCATTGATCACTTCCATATATTGGATGCTGGCTTCCCGGATCTTACATCTCTCACATAACATAGAATCAATCCTTTCTTACAGTCAGCGCAAACACGCCCGCCGACCTGATAAGCACTATATTGGTCACGTCTCAGAAGCCTCCAGGCCCGCGATCACGTCATACATCTCATCCACCAGACGATGAACTTCTTCCCGCTGAACGCCCTTGCAGATGCCCTTGGCTAAGGCTACGGCAATCTCTTCCCGCATCTCATTCATGACCCGCTCTTTATCTGCGTCTAAGGACACCACTGCACCCTTTCTCCGGTCCAGCTTCACAAAGCCCTCCTGGCGCAGTACAGAATATGCTTTATTTACCGTATGCATGTTAATGCTGATATGGTCAGCCAGCTGCCGCACGGATGGAAGGGCATCCCCTTCTCTCAATTCTCCCGTCGCGATCCCCATGATGATCTGGTTTCGGAGCTGGATGTACAAAGCCTCATCACTGTTAAAATCAATCCTCAATATCATATTTTCACCATCTTTCGTTATACCTGTTATAGCTATCATATAACATCATGGCTATTTCGTCAAGTCCAAACCAGCCTCTCCAGGAATCCATCCCTTGACTTCTCCCTGCAACTGGCCGCTTTCACACCGTCATTCCTATATAGCAAGAGGCCGTCATCGCTGACAGCCTCTTGTCTTTCTCTTATAAATCCAGATCTACAAATTCCAGATCATCATCCTGGCTCTCCGGTTTTGCAGCTGGCGCTGGTGCCGGTTTCTGGGTCCGTTTTACCGGTTCCATGTACCGGGTGTCACCCATGGATGCCTGCGGTGTTGATACCGGTCGCTCTGTCCGGGCATTCGGTACTGCACTCTGACGTACCTGGCTTCTGCCAGCTGTCTCTGCCCCATATGGGCGCTGTGGCGCTGGCTGGGATGTATTACGGCCACGGCTCTGTGTCGGCTGGGATACATTCTGCTGACGTCCTCGGCTCTGAACCGGCTGCTGGCGTTCCTGCCTTACCTCTGGTTCTCTGGAAACCGGACGCTCTGCTTTCGTCTCATATCCGTCCACTGCCAGATCATCCTCATCCTGGTACTCATCTTCCTCGTCCTCCAGATCTGACAGGTACTTTTCTTCTCTGGAAACACGTCTGGAAGCTTTTTCCTTCTTTGCTTTTGCTGCTTTATGCGGATAATCATCTCCATCATCCCGATGCTCATAGAAATCATCTTTCGGGCCTCTGGTAGCTACCAGCACGATGATCACGATCAGAAGGATCACAGACAGTGCAATCAGACCGATGATGATCCAGAACCGCATATTGTAATCTTTCAGAAGGGAATTGTACTCATCTGCTGTCGCACCCTGTCCATCTGATGTTCCAGATGCCGGATCACGGAAATAACGCTGTAAAGTCTTCTCAGTCAGATCATAACGGTAGAAGTCTTTCTCTCCGTTCTCATTCATCGCATAGAATACGCAATAGCTTGGATTCTGGTCTTCACCCCAGATCCATCCCTGAACGTCATGTCCATCAATACTTACCTCGCAGGAAGTAAAGCCTTCTGGAATATCCAGTCCTTCAGAAGCTGGAAGAACGGTAATCAGACGCTCCGGTGTCTTTAACTGCACACCCTCTGTCTGGGTCTGGTCGTCAGATACTGCACCCTCTACCTTGGTCACATGAATGGTATAAGTCTTCGCGGTCTGGCCGTCTGCCGCAGTTACCGTACACACTACCTCATTATCGCCTAACTGGAGGTTTTCATTGCCAGTCACAGAAACGGATGCCTGGGCATCTGCAGATGCCGCGCTTACGGTAATCTTATCCGTATCACTGCCCACAGTAGCTGTATACTCTGTCACATCTGCTGAAAAGGATGGAGACAGACTTCCTGGGGAAATCTGCAGATCTGACAGACCAGCTTCGGAAGAAGCACCTGCCGCGCCTGCGATGGTAACTGCTGAACTGCCTTCCCGGTCAATATTTACCGTCTGACCATCTTTGTCATACACTTCCTGAGTGCTGACTGTGATCTGGGAATTGCCTGCTTTTAATGCCTTAAATTTCAATGCGAAGCTTAACTCTGTCGCACTGGTTGTGTCTGCATTTCCCACAACCCGCAGGGAACCGGCACCGCCTGTGGCCCCTGTTCCGCTGACAAACTCCAGTGCGGAAGAATCGTAAGAAAGCATCACATCGGAAGAATTGATGGTCTCTCCATCACTGCCGGTAATTTTCATATTTACCGTAATCTCATCTCCTACATTGCCAGAAGGATCGGAAAATGCGATTCTTGCGGCAAATGCCGGAAATGACATGGCAGCGGTCATCGCTGCCGTCAATGCCATACTGGCAAAATAACGTTTGATTTCTTTTCTCATGGTATCTCCTGTTTTCTTGGCGGCTGTTTTATTTCCAACAGCCGCTTATTTTTCCAAACAGCAACGCCTTCTTAATCCGGCATTACCGCACAATGGTCACATTGCTTCCTCCAGGGCCGTTTGTGTCGCCTCCCTGGCTGGTGCCTGTGGAAGTTCCAGGTCCAGTGGATGACGGATCACTTGCGGTACTTCCAGAAGAACTGCTTCCCGATACTCCTGGTCCTGTTGTACTGTCAGAACCGTTGGAAGATGTCTGGTTATTGGAAGAAGCCGAGCTGT
>CAKRWX010000281.1 GCA_934418055.1 uncultured Lachnospiraceae bacterium | reverse complement strand
AACAGGAAGGCAGTTTTGCATTTCTGACCGAGGTTCAGCAGAAAAAGCTTTTCGGAATTCTGGAGAAAGGGTGCGGGCTTCGCGCCATCAACCGGGAGAAATACGAGGAGTATCTGGCTGAACTGAAATAAATAAAAGATAGGAAATTAGGAGAAATAGGAGGCAGCAGTTATGAAGCAGCAGAAAAGCTTACATAAGGTTCTGGCAGAAAACATCGGTTTTGTGTTTGTATTACCGTGGCTGATCGGTTTTCTGTTATTTAAGGTGTATCCATTTGCATCTTCCCTGTATTACAGCTTCACCAACTATGATATGTTCAGCGGAATCAGCAAATACGGTATGATGAACTACAACAAGATCTTTACCGATGAAGATATCTTAAGAGCATTTAAAGTAACCTTCAAATACGCGATTTTTGACGTACCGTTAAAACTGGCATTCGCTTTATTTATCGCATACATTCTGAATTTTAAATTAAAGGGAGTAAATTTCTTCCGTACTGCTTACTATATTCCATCCATTTTAGGTGGTTCCATCGCGATCGCGATCCTGTGGAGAGCGGTATTTAATACCGATGGTCTGATCAATACCGTGATCACAGCATTTGGCCTTCCGAAGATCAACTGGATGGCAAGTGATAATGGTGCATTAGCAGTGATCGTGCTTCTGCGAGTATGGCAGTTTGGTTCTGCCATGGTTATTTTCCTGGCAGCATTAAAGGGCGTATCCCAGGATCTTTACGAGGCAGCTTCCATCGACGGCGCCGGCAAATGGACCCAGTTCTTTAAGATTACTGTACCGTTAATCACACCGGTTATTTTCTATAACCTGATCACTCAGTTATGCCAGGCGTTCCAGGAGTTCAACGGACCGTTCTTAGTAACCAAGGGTGGACCAAACGGTGCGACAACCCTGATTTCTGTATTGATCTACAACAACGCATTCTTACGTCACAAGATGGGTATGGCAAGTGCACAGGCATGGGTACTGTTCATCATCGTATGTGCGTTGACCGGTATTGCGTTTGTCAGCCAGAAAAAATGGGTTTATTATTCTGATGAGGATGGGAGGTAGAATATCATGACAAGAGAGCAGAAAAGAAAAATCAGTACCGTGATTCGTTATACCCTTTTGATCGCTGTTGGATTTATCATGGTATATCCGTTGATCTGGATGGTCGGCGCTACCTTCAAGACCAACTCCGAGATCTTTACCAGCGCCTGGTTCTGGCCAAAGAACCCGGTATTTGATGGCTATGAGAATGCATTTAAGAACTATGGTGGAAAGATCAACCTGATCTTATCTATGTTAAACACTTACAAGATCGTCATCCCGAAAGTGGTTTTCACCATTGTATCTGCAACGATCACCGCATACGGTTTTGCCAGATTCAATTTTAAGGGCAAAGGCTTCATGTTTTCCATGATGATGGCAACCTTATTCCTTCCACAGGTAGTATTAAATGCGCCACAGTATATCATGTTTAACAAATGGGGCTGGACAAACTCCTATTTACCATTGGTGATTCCGTCCTTATTTGCAGCGGATACGTATTTCGTATTCATGCTGATCCAGTTCCTGAGAGGTGTTCCGAAGGAGCTGGAAGAGGCTGCCAAGATCGATGGATGTAATTCCATCAAGACTTTGTGGTATGTGATCGTTCCAATGTTAAAGCCATCCCTGGTGTCCTGTGCACTGTTCCAGTTTATGTGGACTTCCAATGACTTTATGGAACCATTGATCTACATTTCCGACATGGAAAAATACACCAACTCCATTTACCTGCGTATGTCCATGGATGGAGACGTAGGCTTCCAGTGGAACCGAATTCTTGCTATGTCACTGATCTCCATCATTCCATCCCTGATCGTATTCTTCTGCGCACAGGATTCCTTCATTGATGGTATTGCAGCAGGCGGTGTCAAGGGCTAATGCGGATTACAGGAGGATTCTCTGTCATGGAGAATCCTCTTTTGCGTTAAAATGGAACGGCAATAGAACAGCAACAGAACAGCAATAGAATATCAACAAAACATCAACAAAACATCAACAAAACATCAGGGGGAGAAAACAACATGAGCATCAAAGTGATTTTTCAGACAGCACGCTGTATTACATTTGAGATCCAGGACGGCAGCATTTTTGAGTCTCAAAAAGAACGTGAGATTTATGTAAATGGGAAATTTTATAAAAAGACCAACCGTGTCATCAATAGTATCTATGATCTGAAGCCGGATACCCGTTATGAGATCCTGGTGAAAGATCAGGAAGAAGAGAGCATGGCTTCTGTAAAGACAGACCATGAGTTTGTGACTTTAAATGTACGGGATTTTGGCGCGAAGGGTGATGGAATCCAGGATGATACCCATTTTATCCAGGCTGCGATCCTTTGCTGTCCAAAAGAGAGCCGTGTGCTGATCCCGGCGGGAACCTATAAGATCACCAGCTTATTTTTAAGAGACGATCTGCGGCTGGAGCTGGCAGAAGGCGCTGTTCTTTCTGCGGAGACTGACCGGACGAAATTCCCGGTATTAAAGGGCCTGATCGACAGCTATGATGAAAAAGAAGAGTATAACTTAGGAACCTGGGAAGGCAATCCGTTAGACTGCTTTTCTGGTATTATCATGGGAATTAACGTAAGCCGGGTAACGATTTACGGTCAGGGCATGATTGATGGCAACGCTTCTTTTGAAAACTGGTGGAAAGACCATAAGGTGAAAAATATCGCTTTTCGCCCGCGGATGATTTTCTTAAATCATTGCTCCGATGTGACCGTTCAGGGCATCCGGGTGCAGAATAGTCCAAGCTGGAACATCCATCCATATTTTTCCGATCACTTGCGTTTCTTAGATATGTCTGTGATCAATCCAAAAGTATCTCCGAATACGGACGGCTTAGACCCGGAGTCCTGTCATGATGTGGAGATCACCGGTGTGTATTTTTCCGTAGGTGATGACTGTATCGCTGTGAAATCCGGAAAAATCTATATGGGAAGAAAATACAAACGTCCATGTCAGGATCTGACCATTCGTCAGTGCTGCATGAGAGATGGCCATGGCTCCATTACCGTTGGAAGTGAAATGGCAGGCGGTGTCCGTAATCTGACAGTGAAAGACTGCTTATTCCTCCATACAGACCGTGGACTTCGTATTAAGACCCGCAGAGGCCGCGGCAAAGACGCTGTTCTGGATGAGATCATTTTTGAAAATATCCGCATGGATCATGTGATGACTCCGTTTGTGGTCAACTGCTTCTATTATTGTGATCCAGATGGTCACACAGACTATGTCCAGACCAAGGAGGCACTTCCTGTAGATGAGAGAACTCCGGAAATCCGCAATCTGGCATTCCGGGATATTGAAGCGACCAACTGCCATGTGGCGGCGGCTTACCTCTATGGACTTCCGGAACAGAAAATCGGTCAGGTACAGATGGAGCGGATCCATGTTACCTATGCGGAAGATGCCCAGTTGGGACTTCCTGCCATGATGGATGGACTTGGGGAAATGAATTACACTGGAATTTATGCCAATAATATCGAGACTCTTATATTAGAAGATGTAAAGATCGAGGGGCAGCATGGTCCGGCTGT
>CAKRWX010000280.1 GCA_934418055.1 uncultured Lachnospiraceae bacterium | reverse complement strand
GAGCAGAACCTGAGTACCTTCTCTGCCCACATGACCAACGTGATCTCCATTTTGAACCAGGCAGACAGCCACTCCCTCTGTTTATTTGATGAGTTATGTGCCGGAACCGACCCGACCGAGGGCGCGGCGCTGGCGATTTCCATCTTAAGCTTTTTGCACAACATGAAATGCCGCGTCATGGCGACCACCCATTACAGCGAGTTAAAGGTATTTGCCCTGACCACTCCTGGTGTGGAAAATGCCTGCTGCGAGTTCAGTGTGGAAAACCTCCAGCCGACCTACCGGCTGTTGATCGGTATTCCTGGAAAGAGTAATGCGTTTGCCATTTCCAAACGCCTGGGACTGCCGGATTATATCATTGATGACGCGAAAACCCATCTGGAGTCCAATGACGAGACCTTTGAGGATCTGTTGGCCCACCTGGAAGAAAGCCGTGTCACCATCGAGAAAGAGCAGGAGGAAATCCGGGCTTATAAGGAAGAGGTCTCCCAGTTAAAATCCCGTCTGGCACAGAAAGAAGAGCGGTTTGACGAGCGCAAGGATAAGATGATCCGCCAGGCCAATGAGGAAGCTCAGCGGATCCTGCGGGAAGCAAAAGAGACTGCAGACCAGACCATCAAAAATATCAACAAACTGGCCAATTCCAGCGGTGTTGGCAAACAGTTGGAAGCTGAGCGCACCAGACTGCGTGAACAGCTGAACAAAGTGGATTCCAAGCTGACCATCAAGACCAAAGGACCGAAGAAGACCATTTCCCCGAAGACCATCCGTGTGGGCGATACAGTAAAGGTCCTGACCATGGGCATCAATGGTACCGTCAGCACCCTTCCAAACCAGAAGGGCGATCTGTACGTGCAGATGGGTATTCTCCGCTCCCAGGTGAATATCAAGGATCTGGAGCTGGTAGACGAGGCAACCATCAGCGGACCTGGCGTTCCGACCGGACCGAAGAACAAGACCGGCAGCGGCAAAATCAAGATGTCCAAGTCCCTGTCCGTATCCCCGGAGATCAACCTGATCGGCATGACCACCGACGAGGCGGTTCCAGCTATGGAGAAATACTTAGACGATGCTTATCTGGCACATCTTCCACAGGTCCGTGTGGTTCATGGACGTGGAACCGGCGCATTGCGGGCGGCCTGCCATAAGAGACTGAAGAAATTAAATTATGTGAAAGAATTCCGCCTTGGCGAATACGGCGAAGGCGACACCGGCGTTACGATCGTGGTCTTTAAATAAGGACCAATCCTCGTATCGCCCAGATCAATGGAATTGGGGAGGAATGAAAAATGGCTGAAAAACAGCGTGTACTGATCGTGGATGATGACGCGAACATCGCGGAGCTGATTTCACTGTATTTAGCAAAAGAATGTTATGAGACGAAGATCGTCTATGACGGAGAAGAGGCGTTGAAGGTATTTCCGGAATTCCGCCCCAATATCATCCTGTTGGACCTGATGCTTCCTGGCATGGACGGCTATCAGGTCTGCCGGGAGCTGCGGACCACCTCCCAGGTGCCCATCATCATGCTCTCTGCCAAAGGCGAGATCTTCGATAAGGTGCTGGGACTGGAGCTGGGGGCTGACGACTATATGATCAAGCCTTTTGACTCCAAAGAGTTAGTGGCCAGAGTAAAAGCAGTTCTCCGCCGCTATCAGGCGGTTCCGGCACAGGCTCCGGTGACTGCAGCCGCAGCGGCTCAGCAGCAGGGCGACTACGTGGAATACCCGGATCTGATCGTCAATTTAAGCAACTACGCCGTTCTCTACCAGGGAAAGAGCGTGGATATGCCTCCAAAGGAGCTGGAACTGCTCTATTTCCTGGCTTCTTCTCCAAACCAGGTATTTACCAGAGAACAGCTTCTGGACCATATCTGGGGCTATGAGTACATCGGAGACACCCGGACCGTGGATGTCCACATCAAACGTCTCCGCGAAAAAATCAAGGACAATGATAACTGGGCGTTATCCACCGTCTGGGGCATTGGCTATAAATTCGAGGTGAAACGGTAAAGCCATGACACACTCACTCTATTACAAATTCATCATCGGCTATCTGGTATTCGGACTGCTGGGGTTTATCACCATCGGCACCGTTTCTTCCAATATGACTTATGATTTCCTGCTGGAAACCAAATCCGATGCCCTCTATGACGAGGCTAATATGCTGGCGTCGGATTTCAGCCAGCTTTACCGTGGAAGAAGTTCTGACCTGAACGAAGCCACTCCTCGCTTGAAGGCGGCTGCCACCTATCTGCAGGGCGAAGCCTGGATCGTGGACACCGCAGGTCATATCGTGGCTGACAGCAGCGTTCCTGCTAAAACCGATGTGACACTGTCAGACTTTGACCCGACCTTTACAGGGAACCGCTCTTACACCATTGGGAACTGCTTCGGCGTTTTTCCGTACCAGGTGTTAAGCGTCTCCGCGCCGATTACAGGCAATTATCACACTTACGGCTATGTGCTGGTTCACCTGCCCTTAAGCGCTATTCAGCAGACCAGGGATAATATTTTAAATATCCTGTATATTTCTTCGGGAATCATTTTCGGACTGTCCCTGATCATTTTGCTGGTATTCACGGTAACGGTGTATTTTCCATTAAAGAAGATCACCATCGCCGCCAACCAATACGCAGAGGGCAATTTAAAGCACAAACTGCAGTTAAAGACCCACGATGAGATGGGCTATCTGGCCGCTACATTGAACTATATGTCCGATGAATTGGACAAGATGGAAGAATACCAAAAGACCTTTATCGCCAATGTATCCCACGATTTCCGGTCGCCGCTGACTTCCATCAAGGGCTACTTGGAGGCTATCCTGGACGGAACCATTCCTCCGGAAATGCAGGAGAAATACCTGACCCGCGTGATCTCCGAGACCGACCGCTTAAATAAACTGACCCAGGGACTTTTGACCTTAAACTCCTTGGACAGCAAGGGTTATCTCTCCCGCAGCAATTTTGACATCAACCGGGTGATCAAGGACACTGCCGCTTCCTTTGAGGGAACCTGCGATTCCAAGAATATCGTCCTGGACTTAACATTTGCGGAAAATATCACCATGGTCTACGCAGACCTTGGCAAGATCCAGCAGGTGCTCTATAACCTGATCGACAATGCCATCAAGTTCAGCCACCAGGACTCCACCATTTTCATCCAGACGACGCTCCGGTTTGAGAAGGTGTATGTCTCCGTCAAGGACACGGGTATCGGAATCCCGAAAGACAGTATCAAAAAGATCTGGGAACGGTTTTATAAGACAGATCTGTCCCGCGGAAAAGATAAGAAGGGCACCGGACTTGGTTTGTCTATTGTAAAAGAGATCATACAGAATCACGGCGAGACCATTGATGTGATCAGTACTGCCGGGGTCGGATCGGAATTTATCTTTTCTCTGCCAAGGGCAATGAATCTGTAATGTAAAAAGAACGAGATGAAACAGGCCGACGTTGTGAATAAGCTCACGGCGCCGGCCTGTTTCGTTTTGTTTAATAATGATACCCTATAACAATTTATCCGCTTATTTTGCCACGTAAGCGATGGCCTCTACCTCACATAAAACACCCTTTGGAAGGTCCTTAACAGCCACGCAGGAGCGTGCCGGAGCACTTACGAAGTATTTCTCATAAACTGCGTTAAATGCCTGGAAATCAGCCATATTGGCTAAGAAACAGGT
>CAKRWX010000279.1 GCA_934418055.1 uncultured Lachnospiraceae bacterium | reverse complement strand
ATTTTTCTGTACCAGGGAAAAATTGTAGACTGCGGCACACCGGAAGAGGTGCTGACGAAAGAAAATATCCGGAAATATTTCGGAATCGAAGCACAGGTGACAAAAAACGAAGCTACCCGGAAAATGCAGATTTATTATCTGCCGGGGTGGGTGAAGGAAAAGGGCTGAGTTTGAAAAATAATAGTTGACGTGGGTTATTCAAAGGGGTATATTATAATTAGTTTTGTACCATACAAAATTACATCATAAGTTCAAATAACGATTTATCGTAAACGCCGCGTGCGCGGCTCACAGTGTGTGAAAAAGTAACTGCTATTCGGAATCAGAGTGGCAGTTTCTTTTTACATAAATATGAATAGAGATGAAGAATGTGGGAAAATAAAATTTGCTATTGGCAAAAGATATAAAGGAGAATGTATGGGAAAAGATTACTATGTAGGGCTTGACGCGGGCACTGGATCTCTCGGATGGTCTGTTACGAATGAAAAGTATGAAATTCAGCGTTCTCACGGCAAAGCATTATGGGGAGTCCGACTGTTTGATGCAGCGGAGACAGCAGAAGAACGCCGTGGATTTCGAACGAACAGAAGAAGGCTGGATCGCAGAAACTGGAGACTGGAACTTTTACAGGAAATTTTTGCAGAAGAAATCAATCAGGTCGATGATGGATTTTTTTTGCGCATGAAAGAAAGCCGTTATCTGCCAGAGGACAAAAGAGGCAAAGATGGAAATTGCCCGGAGCTTCCATATGCTATATTTGCAGATCATGATTATACAGACAAGAATTATCATAAGCAGTTTCCGACAATTTATCATTTGCGAAAATGGCTTATGGAAACGTCAGATACCCCCGATATTCGACTGGTCTATCTGGCGATGCATCATCTGGTAAAGCATCGGGGGCATTTCCTGTTTTCCGGGAACATCGATGAAATTCGGGAATTTCATACGGCGTTTGACGCGTTTTTAGATCTGGTGCGCGGTGAGGAACTGGGATTCGAGAGAACTTTCGATGAAAATTGTTATCAGGAGACAGAAAGAATCCTGAAGGATGAGCATCTTACGCGTTCCATGAAGAAAAGCCATCTGGTAAAATGTCTTGATGCCGGAACTGCTGCAGAAAAGGAATTGATTGGGGCAATTTCCGGCTGTACTGTGAAATTAAGCAGTATTTTTGCAGATGGAGAACTGGATGCCTGTGCACGACCAAAATTTTCTTTTTCAGATATTTCTTATGATGAATATGCGGGGGAACTGCAGGATATTCTGGGAGAACAGTATGTGATCATTGAAACTGCCAAGGCCGTGTATGATTGGGCCATTTTGGCTGATGTGCTTGGCTCTTATCGCTCTATTTCGGAAGCGAAAACAGCTTTATATGAGAAACATAAGAAAGATCTGCGGTACCTGAAAAAACTGGTGAAAAAGCATTTATCCGCAGAGGTATACAAGGAAATTTTTGTACGGTCGAGTGAAAAAGTTTCCAATTATCCGGCATATATCGGAATGACCAAAAAGAACGGAAAGAAAGTACCGATTCAGGGAAAACAGTGCAGTCAGGGTGAGCTGTACGTATATCTGAAAAAAAGCGTGATCGATCAGATCGCAGATGAAAACGCAGCACAATATCTGCGGGATGAAATAGAACATGGAACATTTCTTCCAAAGCTGGTATCAAAAGAAAACAGTGTCATTCCATATCAGATTCATCTGTATGAGCTGAACCGCATTCTGGAGAATTTACAGGATAGAATTCCTCTTTTGAAACAGGAGGGAGAGCATATCAGGCAGATTTTCGCATTCCGTATTCCGTATTACGTAGGACCGCTGAATGGAGTTCGCAAAGATGGAAAGGAAACAAACTGGGTTTGCCGGAGGCAGGAGGGAAAAATTTATCCCTGGAATTTTTCGGAGATCATTGATACAGAGGCCAGCGCAGAACGGTTTATCCGCCGGATGACAAATAAATGTACCTATCTTCCGGCTGAGGATGTTCTTCCAAAAAATTCATTGTTATATGGAAAATTCATGGTGCTGGATGAATTGAATAATCTTCGTCTGAATGGAGAACCGATTTCCGTTGAGTTAAAACAGGCCATTTATCAGGATGTATTTAAGCGTTATCGTAAGGTAACACAGAAGAAGCTGCTTGCTTATCTGATTCGGGAAGGAATTGCAGGGAGAGAAACAGATATTACGGGAATTGATGGTGATTTTAAGAGCAGCCTTACTGCATATCATGATTTTAAGGAAAAACTATCTGGAATAGAGCTGTCTCCATCGGAAAAAGAAACGATTATTTTAAATATTACGTTGTTTGGAGAAGATAAAAAGCTGCTGCAGAAAAGACTGGAAAAGCTATTCCCGGATATGACAGAGAAACAGCGTATTGCAGTCAGCAATTTATCGTACAAAGGATGGGGACGGCTGTCCGGAAAATTCCTGGAAGGCATTACAGCACCGGATCCGGAGACAGGAGAAGTGTGGACGATCATTCGCGCCATGTGGGAAACAAATGATAATCTGATGCAGGTTCTCAGCAGTAAATATCAATTTGCAGAGGCAATCGAAAGGGAAAATGATGCGGACGAAAAAAAGGAGATTTCTTATCGGCTGATAGAAAATCTGATGGTTTCACCGGCTGTCAGACGTCAGATCTGGCAGATGCTTCTTGTTTTGAAGGAATTATGCAAGGTTCAGGGAGCGCCGCCAAAACGGATTTTTATAGAGATGGCAAGAGAAAAAGCAGATTCCGGAAGAACACGTTCCAGAAAGAAAATGCTGATTGATTTATATAAAAAATGCAAATCTGAAGAGCGAGACTGGATCAATGAACTGGAGCAGACAGAGGATTCACATTTGAGAAGCGATCGGTTATATCTTTACTATACGCAAAATGGACGTTGTATGTATTCGGGAGATCCTATTGAACTGAAGGATTTGTGGGACAACACGAAATATGATATCGATCACATTTATCCGCAGTCGAAAGTGATGGATGACAGTCTGGATAACCGGGTGCTTGTGAAACGTGTTTATAATGGAGAAAAAGAGGACCGGTATCCGATTGAAAAGTCCATACGTGATGCCAGACACGGATTCTGGAAATCATTGTTGGATAAAGGATTTATCAGCAGAGAAAAATATAAACGCCTGACCAGAACAACCGAATTTGAAGAGGCAGAATTAACTGGTTTTATAGCCAGACAGCTTGTCGAAACCAGGCAAGGAACAAAGGCAGCAGCCAGCATTTTAAAACAGGTATTTCCGGATACGGATATCGTTTATGTGAAAGCTCCGGTGGTATCCCGGTTCCGTCAGGATTTCAAGTTTATAAAAGTTCGTGAGATGAATGATCTGCATCATGCAAAAGATGCTTATCTGAATATTGTAGTCGGTAATACTTATTTTGTGAAATTTACGAAAGACGCGGGCTGGTTTGTACGGAAAAATCCAGGAAGAACCTATAACTTGAAGAAGATGTTTCTTTCAGGCAAGGTAGAGCGGAATGGAGAAACAGCATGGGTATCCGGAGACTGCGGAACAATTGGTACGGTGCGCCGCTTTATGGCCAAAAACAATATCATTGTGACGAGGCGTCCTTACGAGGTAACCGGTGGATTTTATGATCAGATGCTGATGAAAAAGGGCAAAGGACAGATTCCGATTAAGATAGGGGATGTAC
>CAKRWX010000278.1 GCA_934418055.1 uncultured Lachnospiraceae bacterium | reverse complement strand
GAATGATAGTGATTAATTGTTGATATACCAAACATCCATTTCATCTTTGAACGGCTCTTCAAATCTGGAAAGTAATTTATTCATTAAGCCTTCATCTAAATAGAAGTCAGGTCCTCCATTTCCATTTTCTATCTGTTTGTTTCTGGCTTTTATTTGAATTTGCCATTTGTCTGATGATACATCTATATAATGCCATTCATAGGAAACATCATTTTGTTTGAAGAATTTAGAAATTTCTTTTCTGCCTTTATTCGTCCAGAAGCCCCAGTCTAATATGACATTCGCACCTGCATGGACAATTTCAACTGTCTTTTTTCTTAAATAATGATTGACTCTTTCGGAAAAAATATTATAAAATTCACCCTGTTCATTATTTATTAATTCATAAGTCATTTCATCCCTGCTCAAAATAACTGCATGTTCTTTTTCTTTTAGTTTACGTGCATAGTAAGATTTCCCACTACAGATTTTTCCACAAATTAAGATAACTTTAGCCATATAGTTTCCTCCATACGTATTTGATTAATAATAGCATATTATTGTAGAAAAAACTATCCATAATGTGGTTAGTGGTTTCTAGTAAGGTCCAAAATATAATGACAGATATTACATCTACTTTACATGGAAAACCAGAATGTGATATGATAAGATACACGCAAAAGAGAACTGACTTTCGGGTGTACGTTTTCTTATGCGTAAATCAGAAAATAAGGTGATACATTTATGATAAATCATTTATATGAAAGTCTTCAGGTCCTGGAAAGTGAGGCGAAGCCGCTTTCTCCCATCGATCGTTTAAAAGCCATCAATGGCCCCCTGCTTTCCTGGTATGACAGCCACGCACGGGTTCTGCCATGGCGGGAGACGCCGGAGGCGTACCGGGTGTGGATCTCGGAGATCATGCTCCAGCAGACCCGTGTGGAAGCTGTGAAGCCCTATTATGCCCGTTTTATGGAGGCGCTGCCAGATGTGAAGGCGCTGGCGGAGGTTGAGGATGAGCGGCTGATGAAGCTGTGGGAAGGGTTAGGATATTATAATCGGGCCAGAAACTTGAAGAAAGCGGCGGGTGTGATCATGTCCGACTATGACGGACAGATACCGGAAACTTACGAAGAACTGTTAAAGCTTCCAGGCATCGGCAGTTACACGGCGGGAGCCATTTCTTCCATTGCCTTTGGACATCCGGTCCCTGCGGTGGACGGCAATGTACTCCGTGTCCTTTCCAGGGTATTGGAGAGCCACGAGGATATCTTGAAGCAGTCGGTGAAGAAGCATTTTGAGGAGCTGCTGCGGGAGACCATGCCGAAGGAGCGGACCAGTGCGTTTACCCAGGGAATGATCGAGATCGGTGCGATCGTCTGTGTGCCGAACGGAAAGCCGAAATGCGAGGAGTGTCCACTGGAATCCCTATGTCTGGCCAAACGCCACGGCTTACTGGATTCGATCCCGTATAAAACGCCGAAAAAGCCCCGCAAGATCGAAGAAAAGACGATTCTCCTGATCTGCAGCAGCCAAAAGGCGGCGATCCAGAAACGGCCAGATCAGGGACTGCTGGCTTCCCTCTATGAATTTCCCAATACAGACCACTATCTGACAGCAGATGAGGTACAGGAATATATGGAAAAAGAGCAGGGCGTGACGGTGGAGAGTGTAGAGCCATTGGGAAATGCCAAACACATTTTTAGTCATGTGGAGTGGCATATGAACGGCTATCTGGTGCGGACTGACCGGATCCCTGGACAGTATCTGGCAGTAGAACGGCAGGAACTTCAGAACCGTTACGCAATCCCCAATGCATTTCAGACATATTATCAGAAACTGATGGAGGTGCTGGCATGAAAAAGGTCCTTTTTATTATCAATCCCACAGCAGGAAAAGAACGGATGAAACGGTATCTGATGAGCGTTCTGGATCTGTTTACCAAAGCGGACTGGGATGTGACCGTCCATATTACCCAGGCGGCCCTGGATGCGACCAATGTGGCCCAAACCCAGGGAGCAGATTTTGATATGATCGTCTGCAGCGGGGGGGATGGCACCTTAAGCGAGACCATTTCCGGTATGACCAGGCTTTATCACCCGCCGGTACTGGGCTATATTCCTGCAGGAACCACCAACGATTTTGCCTCCAGTCTCCAGATCTCTTCCAACACCATGAAAGCGGCCCAGACTGTCATAGACGGACATCCGCAGCCGGTGGATATCGGATATTTCTGCGAGGAGAGGACATTCGTCTATGTGGCGGCCTTCGGGGCATTTACGGAAGTTTCCTACATGACACCCCAGGAAAAGAAAAATCTTCTGGGCCATCAGGCATATATGTTAGAGGGCGTGAAAAGCCTGACGAACTTGAAATCTTATACCATGAAGGTAGAATCCGATGAGATGACGCTGGAAGGCGATTTTATCTTCGGAATGGTGACCAATACCATCAGTGTCGGCGGGTTCAAAGGTCTGGTGGCTTCCAATGTGCGGCTGGATGACGGCCTTTTTGAAGTCTTATTGATCCGCACTCCGAAAACACCGATGGAATTGACGAACATTCTGTCTTCGATGATCTTAAAAGAAGAGCAGAGCGAATATGTTTACCGTTTTAAGACCTCCCGCCTGACCATTCACGCCAAAGAGCCGGTGGACTGGGTATTGGATGGGGAATTTGGCGGAGCGAAAACGGATGTGGAAATCGTAAACCTGCAGAAGAGGATCTCCATCATTGCTGGGACAAAACGATAGAGAAAGCGATGACTGCTAGAAAGACCATTTGCAGAACATAGAAACGAAGTGAAATGGGAAAATGATCACCGTAGCAAAATTTGAGCTGGAATTGTAAAATTTCCTTGAAAAATGTCTGAAATTGTTGTATAATGATTAATTGTGTAGCATCAAGAAACCATGAACGAGAAAGGGACGTTAATTGGTGGAAAAAAGTACATTTTTAGAGAAACTCAAAAAGCTTGTAGAGCTTGGAAAAGGAAAGCATAATGCGCTGGATGTGACAGAGATCAACAATTTCTTCACAGGCGACGATCTTTCCACGGAGCAGATGGAGCAGATTTATTCCTATTTGGAAAACCACGGAATCGATGTGATTCCTGTCATTGATGATAATCTGTTAGCTGAAGATCCTCTGCTTCTGGATGATGATGACGACGAGCGTTTTATGAAGGATTCCGATGAGGATGACATCGATCTGGATGCCATTGATCTTCTGGAAGGTATCGGTACCGAAGATCCGGTCCGTATGTATCTGAAGGAGATCGGTACAGTCCCGCTTCTTTCCGCTGATGAGGAGATGGAGCTGGCTAAGAGAAAGGCAGAAGGCGATGAGCAGGCAAAAGAGCGTCTGATCGAGGCGAACCTGCGTCTGGTAGTGAGTATTGCGAAGCGCTACACAGGAAGAGGCATGAGCTTCCTTGATTTAGTTCAGGAAGGAAACTTAGGTCTGATCAAGGGTGTAGAGAAGTTCGATTATACAAAAGGTTACAAGTTAAGTACATATGCGACCTGGTGGATCCGTCAGTCGGTGACAAGAGCCCTGGCAGATCAGGCACGTACCATCCGTGTACCGGTGCATATGGTGGAAACCATCAACAAGATGTCCAAGATGCAGCGAAAACTGACTCTGGAGCTGGGCTATGAGCCTTCCGTTGCTGAGTTGGCAGAGGCACTGGATATGTCTGAGGATA
>CAKRWX010000277.1 GCA_934418055.1 uncultured Lachnospiraceae bacterium | reverse complement strand
CAGACACCGATGATGGGACGGGACATGTCATCGTTGGAGAAGCCGTTTGCCTTGTAAAGGGTGCGGCAGGAGATGAGGCTGTCCGGGAGGAATGTGCCGGATTCAAATTTCTTTTGCATGTGAATACCTCCAGATTATTTATGTGTGTTTTTTGAATCTTCCTTAATAAAATCCCAGAAAGCTTGTGCTGTCCTGGAAAGCTTATGTCCTTTTTTTCGAATCAGTCGTATGGAAGTGGAAGCGGTTGGCATAATACGCACCCCGACTGTATTTTCACGTTTGTAATATTCGTAGAAATTTTGTGACAGCAATGCAACTCCCATGTTCAGGGAAACCAGAGCCAAGATATTGTCCGGACGCAGTCCATGGAAGCGGGAGGCAGGAGTGAAGCCGGTTTTCTGGCAAAGCTGCATACAGACGTAGTGAAGTTCAGCCTGTTCCCCAATGAGAATCATAGGATCGTTTTTTAATGAAGCTAGCGGAATTAAGGATTCCTGTGCAAGAGGGTGGTTTTTGGGGAGTACTGCGATGATGTCCTCGCGCACAAACTCAATCGAATCATAATCGGACATACCGGTCCGGAAGGGACGTACAAAGGCTAGTTCTACATCACCGGAATCCAGCATTTGGGGAATTAGCCCTGGTTCAAATTCTGAAGTACCGACCGCAATCTCAGGATGCAAAGTGCTGAAACGTGCCATGAAATCTGCAATTCGGTAAGCGCCAATCAGTGGGCAGGAAGCAATACAAATCTGCGGATTTTTGCGCTGCTCTTCTTGTCTGCGGTACTGTTCCCGGCTGATCTGCTCAATGCTTCGATGGGCGTCCAACAGTTGCTCTACATAGGGAAGAATCTCGCGTCCGGCATCGGAAAGGGCACAATTTTTGGAATTGCGGATAAATAAGGTCAGGCCCAGTTCCTGCTCCAGCGCAGAGATATGTTTGGAGAGGGCGGACTGTGATATGCAGAGCTCTTCGGATGTTTTTGAGAAACTTAAGTAGTGGGACAGCGCTGCGAATTCCTGATAATACTGGATATTTGGCATGAGGAACACCTCTTTGTAAAATGTCAGATTACTACAAAACCTAACTCTTATTATAACGCATTTATTTTGAAATGGAAATAGAAGATAATACAAACTATTCCATTTTGGATATGATGACTGCACAATTCGAATTGCAGATAGAAAAGAAACATGATATGATGCAGACAGTGACAAAAAAATAACAAGCCAAAAGCAGAGGGGGTAACGCTTTATGAGCAAAGAGGTACGTACGATTGGAATTGTCGGAACCGGGATCATCGCAACCAGCCTGGCAGTATTGACCACAGGACACGGATTCAAAACGGTGGTGTATGCCCGCAGCGAGTCATCAGCAAAACGGTGCCTGAATGATTATGAAAATCACTGGAAAAGCATGGTAGGACATGGTCTTACAACCAGTGAGCAATCAGAAATCTGCAAGACTTATCTCGTCATTTCTGGAGATTACAAGGACATGGAGAACGCAGAAATCGTATTTGAGAGTGCCCTGGAGAATCCGGATGTCAAGCACGACATTTATCACATTCTGGAAGAAATCTGTCTGGATGTGAAGGCAATCTGTTCCGTAAGTTCCTCTATTGTGCCGGATGTTCTTGCAGAAACCTGTGAAAAATATGGCGATCGAATTATTGTGACCCATCCATTCAATCCGGTACATATGGTTCCGTATTTTGAATTGTGTGGAGGAAAGAATACGGCACCGGGGGTCATCGAGTATGTATACCGGCTTCTGGAAGAACTGGACCGCAAGCCAGTTGTGTTGAAAAAACCGACTCCTGGCTTTATCGGAAATCGCCTGCAGTTTGCATTGTGGAGAGAGGTACTGGCTCTGGTTGAGGAAGGAGTTGCGAATCCACGGGACATTGACCGGGCACTTCAGTACAGCTTCTGTCCGCGTTATACTTCCATCGGTATTTTTGAGCATTTTGATAATGGAGGTCTGGAACTGAACCGGACGACCTGCAAGAACCTATTCCCAATCATCAGCGATACCAAGACTGTACCGAAATGCATTGACAATCTAATCGCGGAAGGCAAGACCGGCGCAAAAGCAGGGGAAGGATTTTATAATTGGCGCGGAGTAGATATGGATGCATACAGGGAGCGTGTCAACGCGCCGTACTGGAAATTCTGTCAGTGGGATCTGCCAAAAGAAAGTATGTAAGTCAGGAGGGGTTAAATGATGACACAGAAATTTAGTATGGAAAAGCCGAAACTGATCAAGATTGCGCTCTGTCTTTTGATTGTAGCTATTTTCTGGGTAATGCCGGCACCGGCACCCATGACAACCGCGGGTATTCGCGTGATTGGTGTCTTTATTTCTACTGTAATTCTGCTTTCGGCGGTTGATACAGTGTGGCCGGCCATGCTGGCGGTGGTATTGTTGTCAAGAACCGGAGCTACAACATTAAACGGCGCAATCAGTGGAAGCCTTGGAAACTGGGTGGTATACTTTGTCCTGATGACTTTTATTATGACTCATGCGCTGAATGAATCCGGCTTCACTTCTCGTCTGGTTGCAAAATTCATGAGCCAGAAATTCGTAAATCGGAATCCATGGACTTTCACCATTTCTCTTGGTGTTCTGGGCATGATCCTCGGTGCATTTATTGATCAGGTTCCGGCAGCAGCTTTTATGCTAGCATTCGTAAACCGCATTTATCAGGAACTTGGGTATACGAAAGAGGACAGCTACCCGCATATTACCAATATCATTACCCTGTTTGGCGTTAATATCGGTGGAGCCATGACTCCGATTTCTCATTCCCTGATCATTCTTGGCCTCGGTGTGTATGAATCTGCAACAGGGCAGAGCATCAGCCTGTTTACCTATCTGCTGTTCGGCATTCCGACAGGTATCATCTTGTTTATTCTGATGGCATTAATTGTGCGTTTACTGGCAAAACCGGATTTCAGCAAATTTAAAGATTTCGATGTAAACAAAGTTCTGGATCAGCAGGGACCGATGGATTTAAGAGAAAAGGTAACGGTTTTTGTGTTTTTCCTGACTGTCCTTCTCTGGATTATTCCGGGTTTCTTAAAGCTTTTTATTCCGGACGCAGCGTTTGTAGCAACCTTGAACAGTTACGGCATTACCTTCTGGGCTGCCATGTCGGTGGTTTTGATGGGTATCATCAGTATTGACAACAGGCCACTTATAGATGTGCGCGATATCGTGAACAAACACATCAACTGGGGTATCTTGATTTTTATCAGTATCGGCGTGTATTTCGGAAGTGTAATCTGTGCGGAAGAGACAGGTGTGAACGCGTTTATGTCGGCCTACATCAGCCCGCTCATCAGTCATGTTCCGACGATGGCTGTAGTGCTCATCATTGCTTATGCAGCAGTATTTATGACAAACTTTGCGTCCAACGTATCTACTATTACAGTTATGACCGGACTGGGTGTTGCCCTTGGCATGAGCACCGGTGTGGTAAATCTGGTAGCAATCTCCATGGTAACCAGCTTCTGCGGGTCAGCCGCTTATCTGATGCCGTCCAGCTTTGCTGTAATTGCGATGCTTCATGGAAATGAGTACAGCAGCAAAAATCAGATTTACAAATATGGTATTCTCATGATGATTATCACACCGCTTGTGGTAACACTGATTGGATACATCATCGGAACCATGTTGTAAGAT
>CAKRWX010000276.1 GCA_934418055.1 uncultured Lachnospiraceae bacterium | reverse complement strand
CGAGGTAGATAGGGCAGAGGTGGAAGCGCGGTAACGCGTGTAGCTGACTGTCACTAATAGGTCGAGGGCTTGACCAATAAGGAATTAGGGAGCGGCAGAAGCCGCAAGTTGTAACGGATGGATAGATTTTCAGTGTGTGGTTTTGAGGGTATGTGATTTAGATTAACAGGATTTAGATGGAGACTGGCGAGAGCCGGTCTTTTGTGTTTTATTAGGAAATGTTATTTTCAAAAAATGTATTGACAAAATTCCGAACAAAGAGTATAGTACACTTTAACAAGTAAAACCGATGAAAAAGAGGAGTAAGTTTTTCTTTGAAATCACAGAGAGTCGCAGGTGGTGGGATTGCGATATGGAGGGAATTACTGAATGGACTTTTGAGGGCAGACCTGAACCGGAACTTTTGAGTACCAAGTATGGTCTGACGGCTTCCGCTACCGTTACCAGTGCGGCGTATATGTTGGTATACGAAAAGTGGACTATTTGTCAATTTGAGTGGCACCGCGGATTAAGTGAATTCGTCTCAAGCTTGCAAGTTTTGCAGGTTTGGGACTTTTTTTATACCTAAAATAAGAAAATCTTCGGAAAGCCGACCAACACTCAAAATCAAAAAAACACTTTGTGGAGGAAAAAAATTATGAAAAAATCGATCAAATCCCTGTTACTGGCTACTTTAACCGCTGCAGCATTAGCTGGATGCTCTGGCAATCAGACAGCAGAAACAACAAAGGCTCCAGAAACTACTGCAGAGACCACAGCAGCCGGAGCAGCAGATACTAGCGCAGCAGAGAGCAGTGAGGAAGCAAAGGCAGAGGACGGCGCTTCTTACACCATCGGTATCGGACAGTTCGCAACACACGGTTCTCTGGATAACTGCCGTGAGGGATTTTTACAGGGACTTGCAGAGGAAGGCATCGTAGAGGGACAGAACTTAACCGTTCTTTTTGAGAATGCGCAGGCAGACGGCGCGATTGCAAGCCAGATCGTGACAAACTTCGTTTCCCAGAAAGTAGACCTGATCTGTGGAATCGCAACTCCAATGGCACAGAGCGCATACGGCGTTGGCAAGAAAAATGATATCCCGGTTATTTATACCGCAGTCACTGATCCAATCGCTGCAGAGCTGGCAAATGCAGATGGAACTCCAGTTGGCGAGGTAACCGGTACCAGCGATAAGCTTCCAGTCACCGAGCAGTTAAAGATGATCCGTGAGATCTTTCCAGATGCCAAGACTATCGGTATTATGTATACAACCAGTGAGGTAAATTCCTTATCTGCCATTGAAGAATACAAAGAAGCAGCTCCAGAATATGGATTTGAGATCGTAGAGACCGGTATTTCCACCACAGCCGATGTTCCGTTAGCAGCAGATTCCCTTCTTTCCAAGGTTGACTGTGTGACCAACTTAACCGACAACACCGTAGTAGCTTCCCTTCCAGTGATCTTAGACAAGGCAAACAAATTAAACATTCCGGTATTCGGAAGCGAGATCGAGCAGGTAAAGATCGGTTGTCTGGCAGCCATGGGACTTGATTACATCGACCTTGGCAAGCAGACAGGCAAGATGGCTGCAGCGGTTTTAAAGGGTGAGAAGAAAGCAAGCGAGATGGATTTTGAGGTGATTGAAGAGGCTGCATTCTATGGAAATGAGAAAGTAGCAGAGAACTTAGGCATCACATTCCCGGAAGACCTTACCGCTTCTGCAAAAGAGCTTTTCACAGAGATTACAGAATAATCGGAGGATATCATGACACTGTTTATCGGAATTTTAGAAGAAGGACTGATCTATGCGATCATGGCATTGGGAGTCTATATTACTTATAAAATACTGGATTTCCCGGATCTGTCGGTGGACAGCACCTTTCCAATGGGCGCGGCGTTGACGGCTTCCGCCATCTTAGCGGGCGTGAACCCGGTTCTGACCTTATTTCTTGCCTTTGGCGCAGGGGCGCTGGCAGGCTGCGTGACGGGTCTGATCCACGTCAAATTAAAGGTCAGAGATCTGCTCTCCGGTATCATTGTCATGACTGGACTTTATTCCTTGAACTTACGAATGGCTGGAGGCCGCGCCAATGTGCCGATCTTCAGCAAAGAGACCATTTTTGAAAATGGTTTTCTGGAGTCTGTGGTTCCACAGAATCTGACTCCATACACCGCCGTGATCATTTTAGCGGTGATCACTCTGGTGTGCAAGGTGCTTCTGGATCTGTATCTGAAAACCAGATCTGGCTACCTGTTACGGGCCGTTGGCGACAATGAGACCCTGGTTACTTCCTTAGCCAAGGACAAAGGCATGGTCAAGATCGTTGGTTTGGCAATCGCCAATGGATTTGCGGCGCTGGCGGGCTGTATCTACTGCCAGCACAAAGGGTTTTTTGAGATTTCTGTGGGAACCGGTACCATGGTTATCGGTCTTGCAAATGTCATCATCGGAACCCAGCTGTTGAAGCGGTTTTCATTTATCAAATCAACCACAGCTGTCATCGTCGGCTCCATCGTCTATAAGGCATGCGTTTCCTTCGCCATTTCCAAGGGAATGACCTTTGGACTGGAGGCCAATGACTTAAAGCTGATCACAGCGGTATTATTCTTAATCATTCTGGTTGTCAGCACCGAGAGGAGAAAGAAGGTGAAGGAACATGCTTAAATTAAACCATATCAACAAATATTACAATGCGGGTACGGTCAATGAGATGTGCCTGTTCCGGGATTTCAATCTGTCCATCGAGGACGGACAGTTCGTGTCGGTGGTCGGAAGCAATGGCTCCGGTAAGACTTCCATGCTGAATATCATCTGCGGAAGCATTCCAGTCGATCAGGGAACCATCGAGATCGGCGGCGTGGACATCACCAATATGCCGGAGTACAAGCGTCAGCGGCGGATCGGCCGTGTGTACCAGGATCCGGCCAGAGGAACCTGTCCGCATATGACCATTCTGGAAAATATGTCCCTGGCGGACAACAAGGGCAAGCCATTCAACCTTCTTCCAGGAACCAACCGCCAGCGGGTGGATTATTACCGGGAGAGTTTAAGATCCCTGGGACTGGGACTGGAAGATAAGATGAACGTGAAGGTGGGGGTGTTATCCGGTGGCCAGAGACAGGCCATGGCGCTTCTGATGTCTACCATGACTCCGATCGAGTTTTTGATCCTGGATGAGCACACGGCGGCTCTGGATCCGAAGACCGCAGAGGTGATCATGGAGCTGACGGATAAGGTGGTAAAAGAGAAGAAACTGACCACCATCATGGTGACCCACAACCTGCGCTATGCCGTGGAGTACGGTGACAGGCTTCTGATGATGCATCAGGGCCAGGCGATCATTGATAAGGCAGGTGCGGAGAAGAAAGAGATCCAGATCGATGATATTCTGGAGAAATTTAATGCTATTAGTATTGAGTGTGGAAACTAGGCGGCAGCTCCTGGCAGATGGAGTCTGCCGCCCTGTTTTTTTGTTGTTTATCAATATCACAGCATTTAATTTTGCAGTTCTTCCAATTCTTCCAACATCAATTTTTCCAAACGCAACCTGCGTTTGAGTTATAAAGCCACGCCTACGTTATCTGAATGCTCCCCCCAAAACAGTTTTCACATCTGTATTGTAATTCCAACAAGAAATGATTTCTCACCGGGAACAAGATCGAGATCACCGCCATGGCCTTCAATGATTTTTCGGACAGAGGAAAGCCCGATTCC
>CAKRWX010000275.1 GCA_934418055.1 uncultured Lachnospiraceae bacterium | reverse complement strand
CCGGAGCAGTGGCCGTTGTGATCGTGCGGTTTCTGGCTATGCATTACCGGTGGAATCTGCCGCGGATTGAGTAAAGGGGAGAACAGGTGGAAAGCATCTGGTGTTCATGAAAGGAGGGACCAGCTATGAAAGAAATTTATATAAAAAAACTGATTTTGGAAAAAGTTAGAAATTTAGAATATAAAGAGATTCCGCTGTCAGGAGAAAAACGCAAACATCTGATTATTACCGGAAAGAATGGAAGTGGAAAAACCACGATACTGGATGCGTTAGCGGTTACTCTGGATTTGCTGGCTTTGACAGACAATCAGCCCCAAACAGACACGAATCTGGATTTTAAAGAGAATATTCCGGATATTCTGATAGACTGTTTAAAAGAAGTGGATCAAAGACGTATAAATCGGTTGTTAAGATACGAAAAAGGCCTGGCACATTTGACTCAGAAAGTAGAAATCGAATGCAATGACTCTTTAAAGGCTTTTTCAGCCGCATACAAAAATGGTGAGCTGATTACTGCATATTACAAAGCGGAGCGTGTATTCTATGCGGATATTCCGAAACATGTCGAAAAGGTTGAATTAAAAGATTCTTATCGGACGATGGAGAGCCCAAGAAAGAATTTTGTAAAGTATTTGCTTGATTTGAAGGTGACACAGGCACTTGCCATTTCCAGTGGAAAAAAAGATAAGGCGGCTCAGATAGAAGCATGGTTTACAAAATTAGAAGCTTTATTAAAAAAGATATTTGAGAATAATCAACTTACGTTAGAATTCGAGGAGGAGTCCTATAAATTTTATATCTGTGAACCACAAAAAGAGAGATATGATTTTAATACTCTTTCCAGTGGTTATGCGGCTATTATGGACATAATAGGAGATCTGATGCTTCGAATGGAGAAGCATACCGGACGAAGATTTCAGTATGATCTTCCGGGCATTGTACTGATTGACGAGATTGAAACCCATCTTCACCTAGAATTACAAAAAAATATACTGGAACTATTGACAACGGTGTTCCCTAAAATTCAGTTTATTGTTACCACACATTCTCCATTTATTTTAAACAGTTTGCCGGATGTAGTCATTTATGATCTTGACCAGAAAACGCTAGTGGAGCATGGACTGGCGGATGTGCCTTATGAGGGAATCGTGGAGGGATATTTTGGTGCAAATACTATGTCAGATCAGTTAAAGAAAAAATTTGACCAATACAAAGAACTGACCACCAAAAAGAATTTAACAGATGATGACTTTGCGGAAATTGCCGAACTTGAAATGTATCTGGATGAAATTCCAGATTATCTTGCGTTGGGGATTACAACCGAATATCAGAAGATGAAGCTGGATTTTGCTAATAGGGAGGATATTGATGGTTAAGATAGAACGGTCATTTCCAGCTCCGAAATCACTTGCGATGGAGGCAAAAAAGAAAGATGGAAGCTATAGCGGTGTGGATGTGGTAGAGCGTTTGAAACAGGACTTCAATAATAAGTGTTATATTTGTGAATTAAAAGACTTGCAGGATCCTCAGATTGAACATTTACTTCCGCACAAAAACGGAAAATATTCAGAGAGAAAATTTGACTGGAATAATCTGTTCTGGGTTTGTGGTCACTGCAACAATGTAAAAAATCAGGATAAGTATGACGAAGGTATTTTGGACTGCTGCAATCAAGATCCGGAAAATGCCATTTTTTTTGACTGCGATGAAAATGATGTAAAGCTGAGTGCAAAAGCAGCAAAACCAGATGAAAAAACCAAACGGACGGTCATGCTGATTTATGAAATTTTTAATTTGAGAAATACAGGGATGCGGGTCTATAAAAGCGATTATCGTTTTAAAGCTTTGCAGAAGGAAATGAATATCCTGTATGATAATCTGGAAAAACTTAGAGAAAATCCGGATTCTAAACTGATTTTGAGAAAGCTGAAAGCAATTTTAAAAAGAGAATCGGCATTTGCTGCATTTAAACGCTGCTATATTAGAGAACATTTGACAGAATATCCGATGCTGAAACAGTATTTGGAGGATTAGCTGCAAGTAAATAACATTGATGCTGAATTTATTTTTACTCTTCAAAAGAGGAAAGGCACTTTACAACAGGGTCACTCAGTCCAGAATGGAGAGTGACCTTCTTTCTTTGTGATATAAAAAATCATACATTTTTTGTAAATCAAAAATATTGACAGAACACCTTACACGCTCTGGAACTGGCTCCCTGCTGGGAAAACATAATGCCAAGTTCTACATAATGGGGACCGGGCAGGAGTGACAGGTAAGTAAGCTCCGGGGCTAGGTGGCTGAGGGCGGAGGAGGAGAATGCCAGTGCATTGGAACTGCGGACAATAGCGGTGGCAAGGAGCGGTGATAATTCGGTAGGATAGGAGACCGGTTGTACATCAAATTCATGAAAAAGTTTTCGCGCGGTATAGCCCAGTGCCATATCGGCTGGGCTGAAAATGAACGTATAGTTTCCAATGGCAGAAATGGAAATTCCAACTGTGCCGGAAGCCGGATCGGTTATGGCTTCCTTTAAGATGGGATGCCCAGGGGCACAGATTAACTTTACTTCATCTGTTCTCCTCAGATGAATGTCTTGGTCTTTTAATATTTTCAATGGAAGAGAAAGAAGCGCCATGTCGAGGCTGCCGCTTAGAATTTCGTATTCGAGCTGGCGGCTTGTTTTTTCTGTGATGGATACGGAAATTCCCGGGTACTGGCTGTGAAAACGGCGGAGAATATCCGGGAGAAGGTACACACCGCGGTAAGCGCTGATTCCAAACCGAATGTTTCCTTTCGACAGATGTTCCAGCTCATAGATTTCGTTCTTTGCCGTGCGGAATTCCTGAAGCATGTTGCGTGCATGGGAAAGAAACTGTTCCCCGGAGGCAGTCGGGAAAATGCCGCGGGGTGTCCGGATAAACAGTGTAGTTCCAAGTTCTGCCTCCAGTTGGCGGATAAAATGGCTTAGGCTGGACTGAGCCATAAATAGCCGTTCTGCTGCCCGGGAAATATTCTTTTCGTCGGCAAGGGTTATGAGATAATCGAGTTCTTTAAAATCCATAAAACTCCTTTCAATATCGATAAAATCGATAATAACTATAATATATCATAGATTGTAACGAATTTAAAAACAGTATAAGATGAAAATCAGGAAAAGGCAAGATGGTATTACAGCGATATTGAGGAGGAGAGAAACGATGGGGCAGATTAAAGTACCTTATGGAAACGGATATCAGGAGGCGGAACTGCCGGATAATCTGAACGTAGAAGTAATTGATCCACCGGAACGGGAAAAACAGATGAACGTACTGCAATGTATGGAAGAGGCGCTGGATCATCCGATTGGTTCACCAAAACTGGAAGACATGGTTACCTGTGGCCAGCATATTGTGATTCTGGTTAATGATCAGACTCGCCCAGGGCCAAATGCGGAGATGGTCCGGCTGATCCGGGAACGGCTACAGCGAAAACAGATTCCGGACAAAGATATTACAGTTGTGATTGCAACAGGCAGTCATAAAGGACCAGACGAAAAACAGATGAATATGCTTCTGGGTGGTCTGGAAAAAACACTTCGCGTGCATGTACACGACTGTGAGGACGGGAATCATGTATATATGGGAAATACAACCTTGCTAGATGTACCAATCTATCTGGACCGGGTTGTGGCAGAAGCTGATTTCATCATTACCACTGGTTTGATTTCCCCTCATCAGTCCGCAGG
>CAKRWX010000274.1 GCA_934418055.1 uncultured Lachnospiraceae bacterium | reverse complement strand
GTCCAATCCCAGGGCAGAGATTCCTTTGGAAGCGTAATCGTAAACCTGGCTGACGGTTCCCTCATAGACCTGATTTTTCCCTCTCAAGGTCAGAGTGGCCTTCACCGGGCTTCCCACCTGGATATAAGGAGCAATGTTGGTGAGCACATCCGCCTGGGCTCCCGCCTCATCGGAACTTTTTAAGATGGCCACGGTCTGTCCCTGCTGCACCGCTGACACATTTTTCACCGGAAGGGAGGTGATGATTCCATCGTGTTCCGCCTTCACCTGGCATTTGCCGATGGTGTCCTCCAGATTGGAAATGCTGGCTTTCTGGGCCTCGATCTGGGCGGTCAGCTGGCTCTTTTCACTCTCATAGAACCGGTTATTGATGGTAGTTTCATCGATTCCCTCTTTTTTTAAGTCCTCCAGATACCGAAGACTCTCCTCATACCGGCCCTTTGCCTGCTGCCATGCCAGAAGTGCCGCCTTATACTCCGCCTCCTGGTTCTCCATCTCCAATCTGGAAATACTTCCAGAGTCATATAACACACTGCTTCCATCGTAAACGGTTTTCGCCGACTGGTATTTTGCCTGGGCCGTCTCCATCTCCTGGCGAATCTGTTCTAGGTATTCCTGGGGAGAAGCCGTCATCATCTGACCAATCTGTTCCTGCTCCAGCTGGGCCTCCAGACCTGCCAGGGCATTTTCTGCCGCCGTCAGCTGGTACTGGTAATCAGAGGTTTCCACCTCAAACAGCACATCCCCCTGCTTTACCGGATCATTTTCCTTCACCAGCAGTTCCTTTACCGGACCATTAACCTCAGAAATGATGCTGTACTCTTCACCAAAAGAGATCACGCCGTCTTCGGTGTAATAGTCCTCCACATCCTGAATGGCCGCTCTGGCGCACTCCACAGCCCTGGCGCTGCCCTGATAAACCATGATCCCAGCTCCCATCAGCACCACTACTGCTGCTGCAGACGCTGCTTTCCGGTACTTCCAGCCTTTCCATTTATCTGTTATGATCTTCACAATCTTTTTCATCCCTACTCCCTCTCTTTCAAAACTTCCGTCAGCTGGATATTCCGCACGAACCGCATTTCCCCTCTTCCAGCCAGCGCCGTGATGGCCAGGCAGATGAAAAATGCCCCGATATACGACCAGATGCTGACGTGCATATCAATGGAATAGCTGTCGGAAATCACCACTTTTTCCACCAGAGCCTTGATTCCCCGGCTTCCCGGAATTCCGGCCAGAATGCCAAGGATAAAGTAAAACCCCTGCTCTGCTGCCAGAAACCTGCTGATCTCTTTTTCTGACATTCCAAGCACTAACAAGGTGCCGAATTCATTGACCCTCTCCCGGATATTGATCATGGAAATATTATAGATCAGCACACCTCCCGCTGCTGCCGCCATCACCGCAAACATATTGACCATCAGGATCATGCTTCCCATCATGCTGCGGTAAGTTCCCACGATTTTCCGGGCATCCACCATCCAGGTGACCCGGCTGGTGTCCAGAAGCTTCTGTTTCGTCCATTCCAGCATTCCTGGGTACAGCTTTAACACTACCGTGTTGGCCGCCGCTTCCGTAGGAAGGAACCGCCGCATGGAGCCAAGCTCCATATAGCAGCCACTTCCCACGCTCTCAGAGATCACATCCGTCACGGGGATCTTCACCTTCTCTGCCGTAACTCCCGCCACATACATGGTGATGGCATCCCCTTTCTGTACCTGCAATTTCTCTGCCATTCTGGTATTTAAAATGATGCCGCCGTCCGGCGGTTCATAATAAGTTCCATACATATCCCGAATCTTCCAAAGCTCCGATCCCCGGTTCAATCCATACAACATGGCATATTCCGACCGGTTCTCGTATCCCAGCTGTACTGCCATGGTGCAGACCGCTTCCGATTTTTCTACAGTTTCCAGCAGCGCTCCCCCTTCTTCCGCTTTCTTCGGACTTACATAGGAATCCAGGGACAGCTGCAGATCATACACCTGGATTTTCTCAAACTGATCCATATACATCTGGTCTGCCACCCCCTGAAAGGACATGAGGACCGATGCCATGGAAAATGGGAAACACACTGCCAGCACAAGCAAGAACCCACGAAACGGGTTTCTTGTCACGGAACGCAGTGCCATTTTCCCAACAGTATTGAGTTTTTTTGCGATCTGGTCCGGAATCCGTACATTTCTCGCATACTTCGGCGCTGCCTGACGCATAGCCTGGGCCGGGACGATGGTTAAGATGTCCCGCACCCCAAGATAGGCTGCCGCTGCTCCCGTTGCCGCCGCCAGAAGGATTCCTGTGAGCCTGGTCCAGACAAAATCATGATAACTGGTGTCTGGCAGGTTAAAAAACTCCACATACATTCCAAACATATACCGGCCAAAGGGCGCTGCCAGCACTGCCCCCACCAGGGCTCCTGCCACGCCGATCAGCAATCCCTCCATGAGATAAGGAAGCAGCAGCTCCACATCTGTCATTCCGAATGCTTTCATGGTACCGATCAGGCTCTGGTCCCGGTCGATCATCTTTTTTAACACCACATACAGCATAAATACAGAGATAGACAGGAACATAAATGGCAGAATAGTTCCCATGGAGATCAGTTCTCCCATTTCCCCGTCCACCATATCGTAACTGGTCTGATCTTCCTTTTTGCTCATGGAGACCAGACCGTAAGGAGCCAGCCGCTCTGACAGAGCGGAACGGACATCCTCATAAGTATAACCCGGTTCCAATAAGAACCCCAGTTCATTGACAATATCGTATTTCCCGGTCAGTTCCTCCATCCGGTCTTTCTCGATACAGGCAATATCATAGACCTCCCCATCCGGGATCATAGCGCCGCCCGGCGGAATGGCATAAATATAGTCCGGCCCATTGCAGGTACCTTTCATGGAAAAGCTGGTGTTGTTTCCATTCCATAATAATTTCAGAGGCGTTCCGTCCTCATAACCGTAGACGCCTTCCATTCTGGCTCCCAGAAAGATGTTGTCACGGTTTTTGAAATCGGATGACAAGGCCAGCCGGTTCACCTTGGCATCCTCCTCATAGGACAGCAGATGCACCGTCACGATCTCTTCCTGTCCCTCCGCCAGCATTCTCACATTCTCTGCCATGCGTCCCGCCGCCAGCCGGATCCCAGGAATCTCCTCCAGCCTTTTCAGCTCTTCTGAGGAAATCCCAGACACCTCCGCAAACACATCCGCCATGGTACTTTCTTCATAATACTGCTCCACCTGGCCCTTCAGATTCCCCAGGGTGTCCATCATAGCCACGTAACAGAAAATTCCGATGGAAATGATCAAAACCGCGCCGATAAAAGAACCCTTATTCTGTCCCGCCAGGCGGAAAACATTTTTTCCAAATGCTTTCACTACCAGTCCACCTCCTCCGGTTTTCTGGGTGTTTCATGAACTTCTATTTTTTCCAGCTCCCCATCCTTGAAAAAAAAGACCCTGTCAGCGATCTGGGCGATCTTCTGGTTGTGGGTGATGACCACCACGGTCTTTTTGTACCGGCGATTGAAATCCGACAGTAACTTCAAAATCTGCACACCAGTCTGGCTGTCTAATGCGCCCGTGGGCTCATCGCAGAGTAAAATATCCGGATTTTTGCATAATGCCCTGGCAATAGCTACCCGCTGCTGCTGTCCGCCGGAAAGCTTGCTGGGAAAATGATTTTTCCGGTCTCCCAGCCCCACCTGGCGGATCAGTTCTTCCGGGTCTAATGG
>CAKRWX010000273.1 GCA_934418055.1 uncultured Lachnospiraceae bacterium | reverse complement strand
GTCCGGTCATAATAACAAATCCAAGGGCGCCGTGAGCAATCCGCTTCTTGAATACAGATTTGGTTGTTGCAAACTGCTCGTCCATATGTAACGGGTTAAAATCTCCGGTCAGTCCCGCAAAATTTACCACATCGGTCTCCGTGATGGTACGTCCCTGTGATGTGTAAACCTTACCCAGTTCAAAATCTTCCAGATACATTCCTGCCATAGTTATTGTCTCCTTCTCCTGTCTGTTTTCTGTTATTGCCTGCTGAAATCTGTTTTTCTCCGCTTTCCGCGGACGATGTTCCGGTTCCGCCGTGAAAGCGTCCAGCTTTCTTTCCTACCGGAATTTTGCCGCGCGTTTTTCCTTGAAGGAATTGAATCCCTCAATCTGGTCCGGGGTTCCAAAGCACGCCGCCATATAACCCAGCTCAATATTCTTGCCAATATCAAGATCCATATCCGCTCCTGCATTGACTGCTGCCTTCACCAGGGAAATTGCCGATGCGGAATTGTCCGCAATCTGTTTTGCCATTGCGTAAACCTCGTCCATCAGCTGCTCCGGCTCCGTTACATGATTCAGGATTCCAAGTTCCAGCGCATCTGCTGCAGTCAGCATTTTTCCGGTAAACAGAATCTCTTTCGCCTTATTCATGCCAACACATTTTGGAAGACGCTGGGTTCCGTTAAATCCCGGAACAATACCGAGAGTCACTTCCGGCAGACGGAATTTCGCCTTGCTGCACGCAAAACGGATATCGGTGCAGAGTACAAACTCAAAACCGCCGCCAAAGGCATAGCCGTTCACTGCCGCGATGGTTGGCTTGGTCATCAGCTCAATCTTGCGGAAAATCTCCACGCCTTTCCGGGAATAGTTTACAATGTCAAGTCCCACACAGCCGTCCATCTCCTTGATGTCCGCGCCCGCAATAAACGATTTGCCCTCACCGGTAAATACTACTACGCGCACGCTGTCATCCGCGATCACATCGTCCACAGCTGCGTCCAGATCTGCCAGCACCTCGCTGTTCAGCGCGTTCAGCGCTTCCGGCCGATGAAAGGTAAGGGTTGCGATTCCATCTTTTTTGTCCAGTAAAATATACTGTAAACCCATATTTTTTTGTCTCCTCTCTACATGATGAAATAAATTCTGTCTATTTTTATTATAACAGACTTTATAAATGACACAACACCCTTTTACGCCGCATCACACGGGTAAAAGGGTGTCTTATATGCCGACCAATTTTATTTTTATACTTTGCCTGCTGTCTTTATACCCGTATTATACCGGAAGATAAGTCTGACCGGTTACAATAATGAACAGAAGCATTAACGCAACCGTGATAACCGGAGCAAGAACGAATACTACGGAACATGGCAGGTAAGAGCTCTTATGTGTATTGCCAGTGTAGCTCAGTACGGAAACAACCAGGCCGCAGTGCGGAAGGGAATCCAGAGTCAGAGCTGCGATGGAAGTACAACGGGACAGAGCTTCCAGGTTTACATGGTTCGGGTTGGTTGCCAGATCGCCAATGAAGTTCTCTACTACAACCGGGATTGCCAGACCGATACCGCCGGTACCAGAACCGGTAACACCAGCAAGGCCGCCTACGGTTACAACAGATGCTACGATCGGGTTGCTGAATGCGCCAACTAACAGACCGCACAGAGTAGCGTAAGCCGGAACCATCTTAACAACAGAACCGAAACCTACGATTGCTGCGGTATTGAACAGGGAGGATACACCACCCATAGCGCCATCACTCATCATCTTCCAGAAGTTCTGGATATCAAAGCTCTTGAAGAAGAGGATAACAGCTGCCAGAATACCAACTAACAGAGCCAGCGGAACTGCTAATTTTACTACGTTCAGTACGATCATCAGGATGAGCATCGGAGCCAGAGCCAGCAGGAAGGACGGACGTCTGGAAGTATCTTTTGCTGCCTTTTCTTCCATAACCTTCTTATCTGCCTCAGTAAGTTCGAAGTGCTCACCATTCTTCTGGCAATGTCCAGTGTACCAGTAAACGAATGCAAATACCAGAACACTCTCAAAGATTGCAAATGCAACGCCAGGAACCAGCCATGCAGTCGGGGATACGCCCAGTGCGGTGGAAGGAAGCAGGTTGTGTGCCTGCGGAGATCCTGGGATCCATCCGGAAGAAGTACCTGCACCTGCGAAGTAGAACAGCGGCAGAAGTCTTCTCGGAATATCAGCCTCTTTAAACAGAGCCAGCATTAACGGATACATTGCAAAGAATGCTACGAATACGGATACACCACCGAAGGTAAGTACCCAGCCTACCAGCAGGATTGCCGGAATAACAGCCTTTGCGCCCAGCTTGCCAACGATCGTCTCTGCGATAACGTCTGCAGCGCCGGAATTATCAAACAGTTTACCAAAGATTGCACCCAGTACGAAAATACAGAAGTTGCTGGTGAAGTATCCACCTAAACCCTGTACATAGGATGTGTTTGCGGTATCAGTCATGCTCTGTAAGATGTACTTGTAAAATCCTACATCTGCACCTGCGCCTGTGAACAGTGCTGCTGTAAGCAGACAGAACAGGGATGCGATAAACGCAGAGTAGAAAATCGGGACACCTTTGAATACGAGCAGGATTACAACTGCGATACTCAGAAGAATTAAGAAAATGCCCATGAAAAATTGACCCCCTTTTTTATTTTACCTGTGACCATTCCTGATTCGTTCCACACGTTTGTGCTGCCCGCTGGTCAGACGTCTCACCCGCCCCTGCAGAACTTACTCAGACTCCAAACCGATCTCCGACAAATCTTAGAAAAGACCGCTCGAAGGATTACCCTTATTATATTGGCTGGACATTTTTTTGACAATAGCATTAATAGCCAAAAAACTTGTCGACTAGTTGTTCAGATTTGACAAGGTTTTCACAATCATGTAAATAGTGACATGTTTGCGCTTTCATGTCGCAAAAAGGGGGATTTTTTTAGATTGAGAGGGCCAATTTCTGTCTTTTTCAGAAAATTGATTGAGCCATTTGAGAACAAAAAAGGAAAAGCCTCAGAGATAACTCTCTGAGGCTTTTAATACGTGCGCGAGAAGATTCGAACTCCCGACACCTTGGTCCGTAGCCAAGTGCTCTATCCAGCTGAGCTACGCACACATATTATTTAGTTTGTTGAGCTCTTGTTCGCTGCAACGATGTATATGATACCGCAGGTTTGCCGTTTTGTCAACACTTTTTAAAAACTTTTTTTAAAATATTTTCCCAATTTTTTCAGAAGGCCGAAAAACGGCTTAACTAAGCCATTCTTCGGCCATGCGTTCCATTTATGCCAGCATGCTTTTATACCGTTCCCAGCAGATAATTGATAAACTGCTGCGCGGTACGTCCGGAAATTCCGCCATGGCTTAACTCCCATTTGTTGGCTTCCGCGCGGAGTTCGTCATCCGACATGGTGAGACCTGCACGGTGAGCCAGCTCTACCACAATGTTGAAGTACTCCTTCTGGGACGGCTTAGAGTAGTTAATGGTCACGCCGAAACGGTTTACCAGGGACAGCTTCTCCTCCATGGTATCAGAGCGGTGCATGCCGTTCTGGCTCTCTACATCGTCACGGTCACTCCAGTTCTCCTTGATCAGATGTCTGCGGTTGGAGGTTGCGTAGATCAGGATATTATCCGGCTTGGTCTCCACGCCTCCCTCAATGACTGCCTTTAAAAACTTATACTCAATCTCAAATTCCTCGAAGGACAGATCATCCATATAAATGATGAA
>CAKRWX010000272.1 GCA_934418055.1 uncultured Lachnospiraceae bacterium | reverse complement strand
GTACCATCTCCCTGATTGAGGATGGAACCTTGGTGATCGGTGTGCTGACCCAGAGCGGTCTGTATGAGAAGACGGCCAGCAACATGGTAGAGTGCAAGAGCCGTGGCGCTTATCTCATGGGTCTGACCAGCTATGGACATTATAATATCGAGGATACCGCTGATTTCACGATCTATGTGCCAAGAACCGATGAGCATTTTGCGGCATCTCTGGCAGTGGTTCCGCTGCAGCTGCTTGGCTATTATGTCAGCGTGGCAAAGGGGCTGGATGTGGATAAGCCGAGAAATCTGGCGAAGAGCGTGACAGTAGAGTAAATAGAATAGAGAGCAAAGAGTAAAAAGAACCCCCTGGATTCAAGTTTGTAAATGAATCTAGGGGGTTTTGTAAAAGAGAGTACTCTTGTAGAAATCAAAGATTTTTACTGGAGTTTTCAAGATGGTTCATGAAGATATGGAAATAATTCGCTCAATTTTCAGCGAGTAAGTTTTGCAACTTTTTTACTGCATATCCAAGAATCTCCCCATGATCAAATGCCAGTCCATTCTCTGGATTCAGCAGAGTCAGATGCGGTGTTGGCGGAAGGAGTGAGGCAGGGATTTCCGGGTAAGTCTCCTGGAAGGCAAGGCGGATAATGGTTGGTTCCTGTGAAGTGGGATCTTTCAGATCCAGGTTCCACTGTCCGTCTTTTTTGTCTGTCAGAAAGATCTGGAACCAACGGGCATCTTTGGCGTCATCGGCAGCCTTTACATGAAGGTTGGCAGAGTTCAGAAGAGCCAGATAAGCGCAGGAAATCACCCAGCGTCTTGGATCGCGGCCTGGGGTACTGAAGGTACGGATGGGTTCCAGACATAGACAGTCAACGCCGGTTTCTTCTAATAGCTCCCGTCTGGCGGCTTGGTCTACGGACTCATCTGGGTTTACGAAGCCGCCGGGAAGGGCAAATTGATCCTTGTATGGGGATTTGCCGCGGCGGATGAGAAGCACCTGGAGAGAGCCATCTGAGAGGCTGAGAGTCGATGGGGTTCCGGCTGAGGCAGAACTATCAGCTGTAATTTTCGGCAGCCCCAGGGCTGGAACGGCATCCGGCATAGGGTGAGGGATAGCCGAGAAAATCACCATGTCCGCAGTCACAGATGGTTTCGCATATTTGGAATCGTCATAGGTTTTTAGAAAGGTTCTGTCTTCATGGGATAAACTCATAATGCCTCTAACACTTCCTTTCTTTCTGGAATGGAGGTGGATGCTCCATTGCGGGTGACAGAAATGGCGGAAGCCATGGATGCCTCTTTCATGGCAGTCGGTACATCCGCTCCTCTTGCGATGGCTGCAATGAAATATCCGGTATAGGTATCGCCTGCGGCGGTGGTATCTACCGCATGAACTTGGAATGCAGACTGTTCATGGCGGGTTTGATGATCCAGATAGATACTGCCTGCGGTGCCCATGGTCAGGAGAATGTGGCAGGACGGATATTTTTTCAAAAGAATCTCCGCATAATCCTGTGGATTCTGGGCCGTCACATCAGAAAGGTCCGCTGCTTCGATTTCATTTAATACCAGATAGGAGATTTTCGTCAGGTTGATCTCCTTCAACTGCTCCGTAATAGGAGATGGATTCAAGAAAATGGTCATGCCTTTTGCATAAGCCTGGTCTACCAGATAAGGCAGGTTGTTGATCTCATTTTGCAGAAGCAGGATTTCACCCTGGTCGAAATGGGACAGTGTTTCATCAATTTGTTCTTTGGAAATGGCCTGGTTGGCACCGCCGAAGAGGATGATGCAGTTCTGACCGGTCTGGGATACCTGGATTAAGGCATGTCCCGTTGGCATATCCAGTGTTTTTAAGTAGTCTAAGTGTATCTGGCTGTTTTTTAAAGCATCGGAAAGCATCTGGCCATCGGTACCGATACAGCCTGCATGCCAGACATTGGCACCAGCTTTTGCTAAGGCGATGGACTGGTTTAACCCCTTTCCGCCGCAGAAAAAGTTGAGATTCTTGGAAGAAATGGTTTCGCCTGGGCGGACAAAGTTGTCAACCTGGTATACTTTATCGATGTTTAAAGAACCAAAATTCAAAATTTTCATGTGTTTTTACCTCGCATATGGGAATTCTGGTTTTATTATAATTCATTTGTAGAAAAATGACCATGGGTCAAGGCTTTACGAATGAAAATTTTGGGATTAAACTAGGAACAGAAAATCTAATAAAGGAACGGAACTCAAATATGGAAAGAAATGGAAGAAAAAATTCAGAGGAGCTGCGTAAGAATTTACGCGCTATTGACCGGAAAAGTTATCCGGCCTATAAATCGCTGGCAGGTGGCTATGATTTTGGCACATACCAGTTGTGGATTGATCACGTGCAGGGGGATCCATTTGCATCCCCGTCCAATGTGCATATTGAGATCAGTCAGAAAGTGGCGGGATTCCCAGAAGAATACTATAAAGCAGGTCCGGCCAGACGGGCACTTTCGGATTTCCTGATCCGTCAGTTTGCCAGACAGGTGGAAACCTATAATTTCAAAGCGAAAGGCTCTGGAAAAAGCGGTCTGATCACCATTACCAGATGTGGCCAGGAAGTGCTGGAACGTTCTGCTTGTGAGATGGACGAGAAATGGATTCAAATGCGGTTTTTCGTGGGATTTCCAGCGTTTGGACGGACCATTCAGGCGGGAGAACTGGAGAAAATTTTATTTGAATTTCTTCCGGCTTGTGTGGAGAAAAGTCTGATTTACCGGAGAATGGATCAGAGACAGGTGCAGCAGGCAGTGCATCTGGCAGAAGACCAGGCGGCGCTGCGGCAGATTTTAAAAGAGGAAAAATTGGCGGCGTTCGTGGCCAATGGTTCGATTCTGCCGAGAAAAAGCGGCGTTTCAGATCTGCCTATGAAGGACAGTGTTCCATTTGTGTCATCGGCTTCCATGGAGCGGACTTTTGTGCTGCCTCATCGGGGAGAAATCAAAGGAATGGCAGTTCCAGAGGGAATCACGCTGATCGTAGGCGGTGGATACCATGGAAAATCCACGCTTCTGGATGCACTGCAGATGGGCGTTTATGATCATATCGCAGGAGATGGACGGGAGTTTGTGCTGACAGAGAACAGTGCAGTGAAATTGCGGGCAGAGGATGGGCGGAGCGTGAAGAACGTGGACATTTCCCTGTTTATTAACAACCTGCCAAATGGAAAAGATACCCATCAGTTTTCCACTCCAGACGCCAGCGGAAGTACTTCCCAGGCGGCGGCTGTGATGGAGGGACTAGAAGCGGGAACGAGATTATTTCTCATTGATGAAGATACTTCCGCAACCAATTTCATGGTGCGGGATGATCTGATGCAGCATGTGATCCAGACAGAGCAGGAGCCAATCACCCCATTTCTGGAGAGGGCAAGGGATCTGTATGAGCAGTCAGGAGTGTCTACGATCCTGGTGGCAGGCAGCTCCGGGGCATTTTTCTACATTGCGGATCAGGTGATCCAGATGGACCGCTACCGCCCGGTGGACATCACGGCCAAAGTAAAGGAAATCTGTGGACAGTATCAGCCGCCGAGAATCCGTGCGCCCCATTATCAGGTGCCGGAATTTGACCGGAAGTTAAGCGTTCGTGAAAGCGGAAAGCAGGAAAATGGTTTCCGCGACCGGAGAGCAAGGGGACGTAAGAATGGAGACGGAGAACCTGGACAGGAAGCGGCAGGACGTGAGGAGCGGATGAAGATCCGTGTATCTGGACGAGATGGATTTTCTCTGGATCATGA
>CAKRWX010000271.1 GCA_934418055.1 uncultured Lachnospiraceae bacterium | reverse complement strand
CAGAATGACATGGAGGATATGGAGAAAGCGGTGGATATGGCTACCAAGGACATGCTTTCCAGAGGGCTGAACTGTATGATGTATGCAAACGGGGCAAGGCATACCCTGGCTGATTATGCAGATATGGCGATCCGGACAGCCAGTAAGCGGGCGTACCTTCAGGGAGAGGGCGAAAAACGGCAGGAATGGGGAGTGACCACAGTCATCATGGCAAAGCGTGGAAACCCATGTCCGAAGTGTCTGCCCTTTGTCGGTAAGGTCCTGATCGATGATGTGTGGAGCGGTGGCCGGAGTGATGGCGTGGATTCAGAGACAGGAAAGCGGTACCCGCTGATGAGCTACGCCATCAGTAAGGGCTTATATCATCCAAGATGTAAAGATTCACACACTACATATTTTCCGGGAATTTCTACCGCAGACGATACCTGGACAAGAGAAGAACTGGAGAACGTTGGTTTACAGAACCAGCAGGAAGCCAGGCAGCAGTACGCTAAGCGTCAGGTAGAGAAGTATGGGCGGCTGGCGGAGTATTCGTTGGATGAAGAAAATCAAAAAGAATACCAGATAAAAGCGGAAGAGTGGAAAGACCAGGCATACAGACCAGTTACCAGAGGCGAAGCATCAACAATATTTATTAAACAGCAGCAGAAAATAAACATTAAGCGAGTTGAAAGCTATTCAGAGATTTACATTTCCAATCAGACGAATATAAAACCTCGTGCGTTGCATACATTGAATCAGAGAACGGAGCAGGCTTTAAAAGAGTGGGAAGTTTCGCTGGAGAGAAGGCCTAAAATTATTATAGTTTCGCCAGATGAAATGCCTACAGCGTATGGGAAGTATGACGCCATACAAAATGTAGTTTTCTATATCCCTCAGATTGTAGACAGTAAAGTGATTAAAGATCAAGGAAATGTTGAATTTCATGAGATGTGGCATATGAAGCAGGCTGAAAATTTTAGAAAACGATACGGTGAAATTACAAGAGAAAACTATGGTAAGTATATAGAGAATGCTTGTAAAGAAGCAAAGAAGGCAATTGACAGAGCAGGTATCACGGAGTACAATGTAAGCGACATAAGTAGTTACGCAGATCAAATGTTCTGGATTGATAGGTATGATGAAGTTGAAGCTGAATATATGGTAAAACATCGAAGAGGGAAGAAACATGGTAATTCGCAAGTATCCGGAGGAGATTCAAAAGGCGATGGAAACTTATAAGCCGTATGCAAAATGTATTCATGATGGCGAGCTTGAAGGTGTTCCACAGGAAGCTGTAGAAGCGTTTAAAAAAGTGAAGAATTGGGCTTGGGAACAAGGTCAGTAAATACCACCAGTCAGTAGGCCGGTGGTATTGTTGAATTTCATGAGATGTGGCACATGAAACAGGCTGAAAACTTTAGAGATAAGTATGGCGAAATCACAAAAGAAAATTATGGAAAATACATAGAGTATTCTTGCAAACAAGCTAAGAAAATAATTGACCAGGCAGGAATTAATAGGTATAATGTTGGTGAAATAAGTGAATATGCAAAGCGTATGTTTGGTCGTTTACGGTACGATGAAGTTGAAGCTGAGTATATGACTAAAAATAGAAAGAAGGTGTAGTTAATGGTTGTTCGTCAGTACCCTGAGGAAATAGAAAGATTATTTAAAATATGTGAACCTTATGAAGACAGAATTGAAGACGGAGAGCTTAAAGACGCACCTCCAGAGGTAATAGAGGCATTCGAGAAAACAAAAAAATGGGCCTGGGAACAGGAACAGTAAATACCACCAGTCAGTAGACCGGTGGTATTTTTATACCCTAGCGAAATGGAGGTGCATCATTTGGAATGTTTGATTCAGGGAGATAACAAACCCATCATTCTTGAATTTGATGAGAACATAGCGAATATAGAACAGATCAGCGCGGTTTTATATGGGGATCAGAAAGAATATAAGCGGTGGGATGAAAAATCAGCAGTGATGGAAAATGACGAGACCGTGTTTGAGTTGGGAGGTGGTCAGTCATGAAACTCGCCAAAATAACTGCTTCTGGTCCTGCAATAGTATCCGGTATGAAAATAGCCTTTCTTTATATTGGCGTACATAGTTACAGAACGCCAAGTATATCAAGGTTAAGAAGTATGATGATAGGGCCGGATGGGGCTGGTGGCAGAAGAGAGTGGCTTAAAGCCCACACAGGTAGTAAACATATATTATCTTGGCAATGCCAAGATGAGTCAAGGAACACAGCAAATTCTTAGAGATGCCGACAGAGATAGTGGATAAACATAACACCGTGATTGAACGTACATATAAACTAGAGGAGACGCAGGCGGTGATGGAAGAACAGATCAAAGTGGCAAACCATCGGATTGCGGATCTGGAAAATCAGAAGGAGGATTCGATATGCAGGTGAAAGATTATGTAAAACCGGAGTTACTGGTAGTGGCAGTGGTACTGTATTTTACTGGCGCATGGCTGAAACAGAGCGAGACGGTAAAGGACAAATATATTCCATTGATCAATGGCGCCGTTGGCATTGTGATCTGCGCCATCTATGTATTTGCTACCTGTGTATGCACTGGCAGCCAGGATATTGCCCTGGCCGTGTTTACCGCGATCACACAGGGAATTCTTGTGGCAGGATTATCTACTTATGTAAATCAGATCGTGAAGCAGACTGGAAAAGACGAATAGAAGGAGGTGATCCGGATATCTCCCGGCAGTCGGGGTGATGACTGCAGGTTGTGACATCACAACCTTGTGCCAGTACAAAAAGAAACTGGTAGAATGAAAACTGATTGTATGGTATAATGCGAATGTTACCGCCTCCCATTCTGGTGACAGGAAGGAGGTGCATACCAAGATGGAATCACTTGTTTCTTTTTTTATCGCTGTCGCGGCTGGTGTAGCTTGCCACTACATCATCAAATGGTTGGATAGGCGATAAGCAACGGTAACCAGCCTGCAGATGCCTAACTGCAAAAAACAGGAAGAAAGCCCCTGAGTCTCGACCACTCAGGGGCTTTCGTTTTGCATCCAGGATGGACACTTATTTCTTTTTGCCTATCGGCATTATAGCATATGCAGAAACAGTTTTCAAGATACCATAAATATAAAAATTGACCAGGGAGCCAAAACCCTGGTTTTTCATATGATAAAGAAAAGAGGACAAATTTATGAGAGATATTACATTATGCCATCCGCGCCTCCAGAAACTAGCCACAGAGCTGATCCAGAAATGTTCTGCCCAGGGCCTTCAGATCAAAATCGGTGAAACTCTCCGCACCAGATCGGAACAGGATACCCTATATGCCCAGGGGCGCACGACGCCAGGAAGCATTGTGACCAATGCTCCGGGCTCCAGCTACAGCTCCTATCATCAATGGGGAACTGCCTTTGACATCTACCGCGCTGATGGCCGTGGGGCTTATTATGATAAGGATGGCTTTTTCACCAAGGTTGGAGCGATTGGCGTATCCATCGGATTAGAATGGGGCGGAAACTGGAAATCCATCGTGGATAAGCCTCATTTTCAGCTTCCGGATTGGGGAAGCAGCACCAGCGAGATCAAGAAAGAATTTAAGACGCCGGAAGAATTTATGAAAACCTGGAAAGAAGAGGAGAAGATCGTTGAGGGCTGGCAGAAGGATGCCAACAGCTGGTGGTACCAGAACGCCGATGGCACCTGGGCAAAGAGTGAGTGGCGGCTGATCAACCACCACTGGTATCTCTTTGGCGCAAATGGATATATCAGAAAAGGCTGGCACCGTTGGAA
>CAKRWX010000270.1 GCA_934418055.1 uncultured Lachnospiraceae bacterium | reverse complement strand
CCCAGACACGACCACATGGGTTATGAGGAGAGCAGAAGATTGCTGCATGGATCTTATTCTCTACGATCTTCTTTTCCATATCATCAAAGTCCATACGCCATACGCCGTTTTCATCTTTTACCAGGTCGCTGTGGACAATGTGATATCCATTATTGGTCAGGCTGTTTGTAAAACCAATGTAAGTAGGTTTATGTAAAAGAACGTTATCTCCCTTTGAACAATATACATTTAATGCAGTGATCACACCGCCAAGAACACCATTTTCATAGCCAATGCAATCTGCTGTTAATCCAGTTACGCCATTTCTTGTTTCATGCCATTTGATGATCTCATCCAGATATTCCTGGCGGGTTGAAAAATATCCATAAGCCGGATGTTTGGTACGTTCAATGATCGCCTCCGGAATGGTAGGTACTGTAGGGAAGTTCATATCTGCAACCCACATAGGGATCGCATCAAATCCTTCCTTTGGCGGTTTGGGTGCCATAGGATTTTTTCCCAGTGATTCAACAGCAATAGCATCTTTTCCTACACGATCCATAATAGATGTAAAATCATATTTCATAACTCTCTTCTCCTAATCTGTATCTTATTTTTATTTTTTTATTTTACTATATTTATCAAGCTTCTTCGTAGCTTACTTCCACATTTGCTTTCTTCTCACGAACTGTACCAAAGATAAATGCTACTACAATAACAACAACATTGATCATTAATAAGCTCTTTGAAAGTCTGCTGGCATTCAGATAAATATTAAAAGCAGATGCTGCTGAACCAAGTACAGTTATCAGCATAAGCACACTCTTGCTGCAGCGGAATCTGGATTTATCCCATGCTTCTGAAACAACAGACGGGAGCTTAAATACAGAGCAGTTGATCATAAATGTAATAACACCATTAGCAACCAGACACATATTTCCTAAAATAGAAACGCTTAATCCGGTAAGGATACATACAACACCGATCACATAAAGGATGCCTAAAAGAACGATCGGAGTATTCCATTTTGAAAGTTTTGCAAGGTTATGAGGAAGCCATCCATCATCACATGCCTGCATGATAGGCTTTGGCGCCCATGCAAACTGGGAGTTTAAGGTAGAGATCAGCGCAAATCCAGCACCGCAAAACATAAAGAATACGTAAATAGGACCTGAAAGGATCTCTTTTGCTACAATTGACAGGTTCTCGCCTGCTACCTGCTCTACAGGAAGAACGCCTGCTGCAACAACAGCTACGATACCATAGATAACCGCTACACAAAGGGTGGAAATAATCATAACCATCGGAATATCTCTGGTTGGCTTCTTTGCCTCTGCTGAAAGGTTTACAATACAGTTTGCGCCACCTACTGCAAAGGTTAAAAGTCCTCCAGCCTGTAAAAGCCCCATCATGCCGCCAGTCATCCAGGAATCTGCTGCCATATATCCAGGTTTTACTTCTCCTACACCAAAGGCAGCAAAAGCAGCTAACGCAATTACCAAACATCCTACGATCAGATTCTGCACTTTTGCAAATTTATCAATTCCAAGGCAGTTAAGAATAAAGAAAATAGTCAGCACTACCAATGCAACTACACGTTCATTACCAAAACCAAATAAAGAGATAAAATAACTTGCAAATGATAATGCGTACATGGAAAGACTTAAGTTTGAAAATGTAAAAATAAGACTGTATGCTCCCGCGTATTTCTTGCCGGCAAGCATAGTGATCATGGTATACTGTCCGCCTCTTAAACGAACGGTACCACTAATAAATACCAGAGGCGCATACTGGCATACGGTGATCACCGCAGCAATCAAAAATGCCACCGGTACAGAACGGCCGGTCATGGCAATTGCTGCTCCTAAAAGTGTCATAATACCTGCACCGATGATCTGTCCAACAGATGCTCCCATTAAATCCCAAAAACCAAGACACTGTTTTAATTGTTTCGTTGAACTTCCTTTACACTCTGCCATATTTCTCTCCTGTTTTTTGTCAGCACTGCTATTCCCCGAACCGGTGCTGATGAACTGTGGCTTTTGAATACTATCATACGTCTATAATAGCATCCTTTTTTTGTTTTTAGTTGCTAAACAATTAAGCTGCTTAATCTTTAATGTGCTTCAATAATAGTGCATTTTGTTTATAAAGTCAAGATATGTTTAATTTTTTTTATAAAATATTTACATATATATTTTATAGTTACTTTTTTTGTGCAACAAAAAGCAGACAATGCAAATTTTTCATTTTTTGCATCATCTGCCTTTTGTTTTTTAAGCCATCTTTATTATTTAAAAAACTGTTCTGATCATTTAAGAAGCTGCTCTAACTCTTCAGGAGTTGGCACATCAGCTCCGTCCTTTCCATATCTTGCATAAGTGATGGTCAAATCTGACTCAACAACAAATGTTGCCGGAAGCTGCAGTTCTTCCCCTTCATAATCTCCATGGGAAAACAGCTTTCTTGCTTCTGCTACCTTAGCTACTACATTTCCACCGCCAAGCTCTTCCTTGTCTTTTGCCGGATTGATTTCAAATTCTTTGTAAAGTTTTTCTTCCGGGTCACAAATGATCTCAAAAGGAAGTGTTTCCCGTGTCATCTGCTTCTTAATACTTTCCGGTGTTGACTGCAAAACTACAAAAAGCTTACCGGTATCTCCCACGATCTTCTGATAATATTCTGCATAGGTATGGATATCATACTGACACAATGTACATCCATAGTATCTGAGAAATACGATTGCGGTCTTTCCTTTTCCTACACGGCTGCTTAATGCCTCTGCCGGTCCAAATGCACCTGCCGCTGTAAAATCTGGCATTTTTTCTCCAACTGTCAACTTTGCCATATCAAATACCTCCTTTTAATAGTTGTGTCACTTAATATTTAAGCTGCTACATCGTCAATATAGCAATTTTTTTTACTAATTACAAGATATATAATGCAAAATAAACAAAACATTTCGTCCCCCTCCATTGACTATAAATCCCCTCCTCACTTATAATATAAAATAGGAGATTTATCATATCCAGGATCTTAACCAGAAATTTATTTTGAAAATCAGAAAAGGACTTTATATTTTTATGGACAATAAACAAATAGATGAACGCTATGATTTATATTGCAAACTGCTGTACGAATTAGACGAAGGCTGCCGGCTGATTGTAAATTACGATTCAGTCCCTCACAACTATGGTTCTGCTACCCTCTATCAGGCGGAGTCCCAGATTATCCATCTGGTAGGGCACCGTCCCGGCATTACTGCCAGTGAAATTGCTGCGATCTTCAAAAAAACTCCCAGTGCCTGCTCTCAGTTAATAAGAAAGCTGCGAAAAAAAGAGCTGATCACCCAGAAGCGCAACAAAGAAAACAATCGGGAATACCAGCTGTATCTGACGGAAAACGGTGTAAAGATTTTTGAAGACCATGACCGGTTTGAAAAGCGTTGCTATCAGCGCAGCTATCAGAATTTAAGCAGCTTCAGTGAAGATGATTTTAAAATTTATATTGCAATCCAGCGAAAGTTAAACGAAACTTTTGCCATGGACGTAGAAGAAAGCAATCATGATCTTCCTACTGCCAATCCCATTGTGTGATTTTTTATCCTATCTTCATTTTCAAATCTATATTAGAGCAAAAAATTTCCGACCATACAGGTATGGATATGATACCTGCATGGCCGGAGATTCAATATACGTTTATTTTATCTGCCTGTTTTATCCTTCCAGGCTCTCCGCGATCTTACGTGCTACATACACGCCGCTTGCAGATGCATGGGAAAGGGAATGGGTCACAC
>CAKRWX010000269.1 GCA_934418055.1 uncultured Lachnospiraceae bacterium | reverse complement strand
GGATACTACTATGTGGATAAAACGGAACTGATCCGTGAATTGTTAAAAACAGACGCAACCAAGGTAACTCTTATTACACGGCCATGGCGTTTTGGAAAGACTTTGGGGATGAGTATGCTGGCTAGTTTTTTCGATATCCGAAAGGACAATGCAGCTTTATTTGAAAATCTCAAAATTTCGAAAGAAACCGCCATATGTAACGCCTGGATGAATCAATATCCCACCATTTTTTTGACTTTTAAGGATGTTGACGGATTGAGTTTTTCCAGTGCGTATGCCATGCTTTCTTCTGTAATTACGGAATTGTATAAAGAGCATCTGTACCTGTTAGACAGCGACCGGATCAATTCTTATGATAAGCAGTTTATGAAACGAATCATCGAGGAAAATGCTTCGGAAACGGATTTAAAGAAAAGTATTGCTCTGCTGACCAGGTTTATGCAGCTGCATTACCAGAAACCGGTCATCCTTCTGTTAGACGAATATGACGTGCCTGTTGCCAAGGCCAGCAGCCATGGCTATTATGCCGAGATGCTGGAAATTATCAAATCCATGATGAGTACCACACTGAAAGATAACCCAGCACTGCGAATGGCGGTAATTACCGGGTGTTTAAAAATTGCCAAAGAAAGTATTTTCACTGGAACCAATAATTTCGTTTCTGATACGATCACCGATTCCAGGCTGAACGAATACTTTGGTTTCACCCAAAAGGAAATGCAGACCATTCTCACAGATGCCTGTGTCACTTCCCATGCAGATGATTTCAAACACTGGTATGACGGCTATCATTTCGGGGATTTCGATGTTTACTGCCCATGGGATGTGATGAATTACCTCCGTGACCTTCAGCATGATCCTGACGCCAGACCCGCCAGCTATTGGCGCAATACCAGCGACAATGCGATCATCCGCTCATTTATTGACTACGCAGGGCCCAGTATTACGAAAAAACTGGAAACACTGCTCTCTGGCGGATATATCATTCAGAAAATTGATGAGAATCTCACTTATGATTACCTCCATTCTTCTGAGGATAACCTCTGGAGTATTCTGTACCTAACCGGATATCTAACCCAATATCAGGACACTGCTGTCACACGGTCACTTTCCGCCAATGAAACTGCCTTGATGATTCCCAATGCAAAAATCCGGGAAATCTTTGAAGTCAGCATTATGAAATGGTTTGACGATACCGCCAGAACCTGGAACCGGCAGGCGCTTTTTTCTGCTGTTTGGTCTGGGGACTGCACTGCATTGACGGAAGAAATCAACAAACTGCTTCGAAAGACTATTAGTTATCACGATTACCGGGAAGATTTTTACCACGCTTTCCTGGCTGGTATTTTTACCGGAGCCGGATATCTGGTGGAGTCCAATAAGGAACATGGAGAGGGACGAAGCGACATTGCCATTTATGATCCCGTAAATGGACAGGCAGCGGTCTTTGAAGTAAAATATTCGAAGAATCTGGAACAGATGGAATCTCTCTGTGAGAAAGCCATTTCTCAGATTGATGCGCGGATGTATGCCAGAGAACTGGAAGATGATTATGACCATGTTTTCTGTTATGGCATTGTCTTTTTCAAAAAACGCTGCTTAATTAAACAAAAGAAGGACTGAAACACCATGAAACAGATCGATTTTGAACACGGCACCGTCACCAGCAATATCTTAAATGCCGCATTGCCTATGCTGGTGGCACAGATTTTTAACCTGCTTTACAATGTAGTAGACCGGATCTATATCGCCAGAATCCCGGATGTTGGAACAACTGCCCTTGGCGCAGTCGGCTTATGTTTTCCGGTTATTGTCATCATCACCGCATTCAGCAACCTTTTCGGAACCGGCGGCGCGCCGCTTTTTTCAATCGCAAGGGGAAAAGGTGACCGCGAGGAAGCCAGTCAGATCATGAACACTTCCTTTACCATGCTGTGCTGGTGCGCGGTTATGCTGATGCTCTTTGGCCTTATCTTTGCCCGTCCTATTTTGCGGATCTTTGGCGCATCTAATGAGGCGTTACCTTATGCATATCCTTATATGATGATCTACCTTCTCGGTACGGTTGCTTCTATGATCGCAACTGGAATGAATCCTTTCATCAATTCCCAGGGATATTCTACTGTAGGTATGTTGTCGGTTGCCCTCGGTGCTGTTACCAACCTGATCTTAGATCCGATTTTTATCTTTGTATTGGATTTCGGGATCAAAGGCGCTGCCATTGCTACGATTTTATCCCAGTTTTTATCTGCAGCTTTTGTTGTGAACTTTTTACATAATAAAGCGGAATACAGGGTAACACTCTTAAAATTCCAGGAACTGGCTGGTTCCCTGACCCTGTTGAAAAACATTGTCAGCCTTGGTACTGCCGGATTTATCATGCAGCTGACCAACAGCCTGGTTACCATCTGCTGCAACAACGTACTGGCTGTTACCGGCGGTGATCTATACGTTTCCGTTATGACTATTGTGTCCAGTGTCCGTCAGATCATCGAGACCCCCCTTCATTCTTTGACAGAGGGCTCCTCTCCGATCCTCAGTTTTAACTACGGAGCCCGCAAACCAAAACGGGTGAAAAAGGCCGCTATCGTCATGACACTTCTGGTTCTGGCCTATTCCGCCATTGCCTGGAGCGCTATTCTTTTAGTTCCTGAATTTCTCATCGGTATTTTCAGTTCCGATCCGGTTCTTCAGGCAGATGCTGTTCCGGCGCTGAAACTGTACTTTGCAGCCTTTATTTTTATGGATCTTCAGTATATTGGACAGATTACATTCAAGTCCCTGAATAAAAAGAAACAGGCGATTTTTTTCTCCCTGTTAAGAAAGGTATTTATCGTAGTTCCGCTGACCTATTTCCTGCCATATGGGCTTCATATGGGAACCAACGGCGTATTTATTGCAGAGCCGGTATCCAATGTGATTGGCGGAAGCTTGTGCTTTATCACGATGCTGGTTACGGTTTTGCCGGAATTAAAACGGATAGAAGAAAGCAATCACTGATCATTTCTGCCAACCCGGCACACAAACTGCTATAACTGCAGCACATGACAAAAGGTTCCAGCCGCTTTTTTAGTGGCTGGAACCTTTTGATTAACCACTTATTCTTTCTTACGGTCAGCGCAGCAATTACGCAGACCTGCTGAATCTTTATTTATTTTCTTCAATCACTTCATTTCCACGGTCCATCAGATTCTTAATGGTATCGTCTAAGGACTGGGAGCCAAGGAGATATTTGTCTGTCTCTTCTGTCAGGATGCTGTCGATCTCACTCTGATACTCAGGTGTGTAGGTTTCAAAGCTGTCAACCCAGTCAGGATCTTCCATTACTTTAGTCAGGGCTTCTACATCCACTTTATCCTTAAATCCATTGATGATCTGGTTTACGCTGTCCATTTTGCTTGCGCCTTTTTCATTGGAAATGAACATTCCCTTTAAGTTCACACCTTCTGTAGTCCAGAAACGCAGGAAATCATATGCTTCCTTTGGATGCTCAGATGTTTTCGCAATCGCGAACATGGTTGCGCCTGCTACATTGTAATGTTTTCCGTCTTTATCCCATAATGGCTGACGGGCAAATGTAGTCACAAAGTCCGGTGAATATTTTTCATTGCCGATATCGCTGAGCATGAAAGTTCCCATCGGGAGCATTGCAATATTTCCATTAAAGAACTGATCACGGTAGTTCATGTTCAGAGCCTTTACATCTGCCAGCGGTGTAGAGCAATGATCTACATTTTCCATGTCATAACGCATCTGTAAAAATTTAGCAAAATCTG
>CAKRWX010000268.1 GCA_934418055.1 uncultured Lachnospiraceae bacterium | reverse complement strand
CTTTGCCGGCTTTCTTTGCCGCTGCGTCTACCGCTGCGAAATGCTCCGGAATTCTTGCGTGGGTATCAAAGCTGTCTACCACGTTGTACATCTCAGCGTACTTTGGTGTCTGTACTGGAAGGTCAGTTGCACTTCCGCCGCACAGTACCAGCACGTCGATCTGATCCTGCATATGCTCTAACTCCTCAGCAGCCAAAACCTTCACACCTGCGGTTCTTACGTTTACGCTCTCTGGATTACGACGGGTAAATACGGCAGTCAGCTCCAGATCTGGATTCTGTCCGATTGCGCTCTCTACGCCTTTTCCAAGGTTACCATATCCTAAAATACCAATACGAATGCTCATTTTTTCTGCTCCTTTATTTCGTTAACAAATTTCTGTGCCATAGTATAACATGCCTTTTTCCTTCATGTAAATACTATTTTGCCATTCTGATAAAAAAGAGCATTGATAAACGTTATTCCTATCGGTCAGCGCTGTGAGCCGCCATATTTTTCGGCAGGTAATAGATCTGCATTTTGCCAGTGATCTCATTTCTGGTGATCTGCGCTTCGATTCCGAAATACTTCCGGATGTTTTCTTTTGTCAGCACCTGTTCCGGGGTTCCGCAGTCCACAATTTCCCCCTGATACAGGAAAATGATCCGGTCGCAGTAAAGCGCCGCCAGGTTCAAATCATGGATGGAAGAAAAGATCGTGACATCCTGCTCACGCAGAATATCCATGATCTGGTACTGGTAGCTGACGTCCAAGTGGTTGGTCGGTTCATCCAGAATAATATATCGGCTCTGCTGCATCAGCACACGGGCCAGCAGCACACGCTGTTTCTCTCCGCCGGAAAGACTTAGATAAGACCGTTTCTCATATCCTGTCAGTCCCACCTGGTGAAGACATTCCTCACACAGCCTGCGGTCCTCCGCCGTATCCCCTTCCAGGAATTTCTTGTGGGCATAGCGGCCGAACATCGCCATATCCCCAACGGTAAAATCAAACTCCATCTGATTTTCCTGGGCCATGACCGCCAGTTCTCCCGCCAGTTTTTTGGAAGTAAATTCCGTAATATCCTTTCCATCCAGGAAAATGGTCTTTCCCTTGGGCTTATAGGTACGGTAAATGTGCTTTAACAGCGTGGATTTACCGCAGCCGTTTGGCCCCACTAGGCCCACAAATTCGCCTTCCTGGATCTCCAACGAGACTTTCTCCAGGATCTTGTCATTTCCGATCTGATAATCCAGATCTTTTACAGTCAAACTCATCGGCCCACACTTCCTTTCCGGATCAGATACAAGAAAAATGGCGCTCCGAAAAATGCCGCGATCACACCGATGGGAAGTTCCTCCGGTGCGATGATCACACGGGAGATCAGATCCGCTACCATGGTGAACAGGCCGCCGCCTAGAATCGCCATGGGAACCAGCCGTTTGTGGCCGGAGCCTACCATTCCGCGCATCACATGGGGAACCACCAGACCCACGAATCCGATGACGCCGCTGACAGAAACCACCACACCGGTAAGCACGGTGGATGCCAGGATGATCAACAGTTTGATCCGTCTGGTATCCGCGCCCAATGTCTCCGCCACGTCATCGCCCAGAAGCAGGATGTCCAGCTCCCTGGCAAATAACAGGATCATCGCCATGGTGATCACAGCCACCACAAAGACGTATTTCACCCGGCCCCAGGTGGAACCGCTTAAAGAACCCACCATCCAGAACAGGGCGGTTTTGGTCTTATCGGATCCGGTGTTGAATCCATAGACGATCAGGTTGGTCATGGCAGAAAATAAAGCCGATGTGGCAATTCCGGCCAATACCAGCTGTGTGGAGGTGATTCTTCCTTTTAAAGAAGCAATGGCAAGAGACAGACAGATGGCTGCTGCCGCTCCCAGAGTCGCGCCGAAAATAACGGAATAACCGCCCAAGAAGCTGAAGGTACCCAGAATGATCACGCAGACCGCACCAGCAGAAGCACCGGAAGAGATTCCCAGCACATATGGATCCGCCAATGGGTTCTTGGTCAGCGCCTGCATCAGCACGCCGCACAGGGACAGGCCCGCGCCAACAATAAATGCCATGATCACCCGCGGAAAACGGATGTTCCAGATGATATTTTCCGTCTTCTGCTCCCAGGTTACCACAAATAGCTCTTTCCCAGACGCCCGGTTCAGCACAATTTTCACAATTTCATCCGGTGACACGTGGATGGCTCCCTGTGTCACCGATATGGTCGTTACCAGAGCAATCAGAAACAGCACCAGCAGAAGCGCGCCCACAAACCGGGCCGTCTCTTCCTTGCTCTTTTTTTTCATCGTTTTTTCCATGTTCTTTAGAATTTATCTGGATACAGCTGCTCTGCGATGATCTTTACTGCCTCAGCGGAACCTGCAGAACCCTGCATATCGCTGCAGCAAGCAGAGTAGATTCTGCCTTCCTTCACGGCTCTTAAATCTTTGGTGAACTCGCTGGTCTCTAAGAATTCTTTCTTAGCAGAAATGTCACCGGTGTAGTCCAGGATCAGAATTACGTCTGGATCACGGTCTACTACTTCTTCCCAGGATGGTTTTGCCCAGCCAGCTTCGATGTCATCGAAAATGGAAATGCCGCCTGCCAGTTTGATAATGTCACCTGGCATACCCTGACATGCAGTAAATGGAACGTCCTCTCCAGAGTCATACGCAAATACGGTGATTGGATCTGCATAAGCATCATCGCCCAATGCGTCTTTCACTTCCTGAATGGTATCCTTCATAGCCTGAACACGCTCAGCAGCTACATCTTCTACCTTAAAGATCTTTCCTAAAGTCTCATAGTCTTTGTAAAGGTCCTCGAAGGTTGCCTGATCAGAGCATACATATGGGAAATACATGGCGATTCCATTGTCATCGCAGAAATCTTTACCAAAGTTCTTATCAGAGAATACGGAATCCCAGCCAACTAAGAAATCACAGCCGGTTGCAACCAGTTCCTCTTTAGACAGGTTGGACATTCCTTTTCCAGGCTCTAATAACTGCGGAACTTTGTCTCTTGCCGGATACTGGGACACCAGGCTCCAGCAGCTTCCCTTGGTGTAACCTGCCATCTGATCCTCCAGACCTAAGTCAAAGAAGAAATCTGCCATCTGATCGCCGGAAGCAACCACTGCGGATGGTTTCTTAGTAAAGGTGTACTCCACATTTTCCCCAAGACCAGAGCGCTCCAGGTTTAAGGTAATGGTCACTGGCTCATACGACTCATCCTCTGCCTTCGCAGCCTCGGTAGTTTCCTCTGCTGCTTCTGTAGTGGTCTCCTCTGCGCTGCTCTCTGCCGCAGTGGTTTCAGCTGCGGTCGTTGTCTCTGCACTCTTAGCGCCACAGCCAGTTGCCAGACCTGCGGTCATGCAGGCGGCCATCATCAAAGTTACCAGTTTTTTGTTTCTCATTGTTTTTCCTCCCGATGTTGAAAAATAGATTATAACGGTTTTCTGTAACATCCATGCAGGAATTGTAACTGTGAAAATATCCAACAGTTACTTAAGAATTTATGCAGTTCATACGCTTCTCTTACTGCTGTTTTAAGCAAATAAAAAAAGCACCATCCCGCCTAAAAATAAGCCGGATGATGCACCGTATTCTTGCATCAGGGCAGACTTCGCCCTTTCTTTCCCTTGCTATGTCATGGACCGTGACAGCAAAAGCGGAAAAAGCAGGTCTTCTGGCTTGCGCGGCAATTCTGTCTGGTTTCTTCCCATCGGGTCATCCTTTGATAACGCCAACAGTGAAATCCAGGCTGCCATATTTGCGCTTACAGCGGCG
>CAKRWX010000267.1 GCA_934418055.1 uncultured Lachnospiraceae bacterium | reverse complement strand
AAAGTAGAAGATCTGTGTGTGGATCTGGTGACAAAGCGGCAGAAAAGAAGAATTGTGGATCATGTGGGATTTGAGGTTTATCCGGGAGAGTGCCTGGGAATCCTAGGGGAATCTGGAAGTGGAAAGAGTATGTCTTTAAAAGCCGTTCTGGGACTTTTAGATAAAAATTTCCGGGTATCTGGTCAGGCAATCTTTGACGAAAAAAATTTAATTGGTTTTTCGGGAGAAGAACTGCGGAAATTAAGGGGCAATCAGATCGGTATGGTGCTTCAGAATCCCATGACCTGCTTTGACCCTTTATACCGGATTGGCAGTCAGATGGCAGAAACCTTTGCCATGCATACAGACTGGAATGGAGAGAAAATCAGAAAGGTTTCCCTGGAAGTGTTAGAGCAGATGCAGATTCATGATGGCGAGGAAGTTTTGCAAAAATATCCCCATCAGTTATCGGGAGGAATGCTTCAGAGAATCATGATTGGAATAGCAATGGCCCTTTCCCCGGAACTTTTGATTGCGGACGAGCCGACAACGGCCATTGATGCGATTACCCAATATGAAATTTTAGAAGAATTTGAGCGGATTAAGAGGGAAAAGAAAACGGCGATGATCTTTATTACTCATGATCTGGGGGCGATTTCCAGGGTGGCAGACCGGATTATTGTCATGAACAGCGGACGGATCGTTGACCAGGGAGATTTTCACCATATCCTGCATCATGCCAAAGACCCATATACCAGAATGCTGGTAGAAAAACGTCTGGCGGTGATGGATCGCTATCGGGAAATTCTGAAAAAAGAGGGGAGAAGACCATGCTTGAATTAAGAGATGTCTGTGTCAGCTTCCGTAGTGAAAGACAGGAAAAGATCTTTGGCACTTCAAGAACACAGATTTTATTTGATGTATGCCTGTCTGTGCCGCAGGGAACCTGTCTGGGAATCCTGGGAGAGTCGGGAAGTGGAAAATCTACATTAGGAAAAGTAATCTGTGGACTTTTGAAACCGGATAAGGGTGAAGTGCAGATGGATGGGACTTCTGTATATGGTTCCCGTGCCGGCAGAAAAAATCTGCAGAAACGCCTGAGCGTGGTGTTTCAGGATTATACTACTTCGGCAAATCCAAGATTCCGGGTAAAAGATCTGATCGGAGAGGGGCTTGCTGCAAGGGAAAGAAAAAAACGGGAAAAAACGGACCGTGTATCAGAAACTAAAAAACTGTTAGAGCTGGTGGGCTTAGATGAGTCTTATGCGGATCGTTTCCCACACGAATTATCTGGCGGGCAGCTGCAGCGGGTCTGTATTGCCAGGGCAGTGGCGTGTCAGCCGGAGCTGATCTTATTTGATGAGGCAGTGTCCTCATTGGACGCACATACCCAGGTGCAGGTCATGGATCTTTTACTGGATTTGAAAAAGAAGCTTGGGCTGACTTATATTTTTATTACCCATGATCTGACATCCGTTACTTATTTTTGTGATGATGTGATGTTTTTGTATCGCGGACGTGTGACGGAGCATCTTCCGGTATCACAGATTGCAAAGACCAAAGATCCATATGCAAGACACCTGCTGGATGCGATCGTTGATTTTGAGGAGGAGGATTGCCATGAGGCAGTGTGATATGAAGGCAGCACCGGGGGAAAAGGCGGTCATTGAGTTGAAAGTGACGGATCAGACCTCCATCCGGGTTCTGGTGATCGAGGGAAAAGAACCGGGAAAAACATTGGTGGTCACAGCAGGGGTGCATGGCTGTGAGTATATAGGAATGGAAGCCTTGCGTCAGCTGGGACAGGAACTGGAGCCGGAAAATATGTCTGGAAGGCTGATTCTTATACCGGTGGTCAATGAAGCCGGATTTTATGCAGGAGCCAGACAGGTGAATCCTTCTGATGGAAAAAATCTGAACCGGGAATTTCCTGGAAAGGAAGACGGAACTGTTACACAGAGAATTGCAAAGGTTCTGGAGCAGGAAATCTATCCGATGGCGGATTTTCTGATGGATCTGCATGGCGGAGATGTGAATGAAAAAGCAACGCCATTTGTTTATTTTCCATATGAAACGGAAGAAGCTGTGCGGGATCAGGCCCGTGGTGGCGCTGCATCCCTATCCCTTCCTTACCGGGTCCGTTCTTCTGCCAAAAACGGTTTCTATAGCTGGGCAGCCCAGTGTGGGATTCCGTCACTTCTTCTGGAGCGCGGTGGACAGGGAATGTGGTCAGAATGGGAGATTGAAGCATATAAGGAAAATGTGTTGGAATTAATGGCACATCTTAAGATGACAGAAATGAAAAAAAATGTCCCGGAAGAACAGAAAGAGATCAGCCAGTCCTATTACCTGGAAGCACCGGAGCGTGGTTTCTGGTATCCGGCGGTCAGAGAAGCCGGTCAGATCATCAAAAAGGGTGAACTTCTGGGACAATTAAAATCGATGGATGGAACATTGCTTGCCTCTTATTATGCCGAGGCAAAAGGCGTCATTCTATATTATACGGTGAGCCTTGGAGTCCAGGCGGGAGATCCATTAATTGCCTATGGAAGCCTGGAATCAGGACTCATGTAAGGCTTTTCCGTGAAGATAGAAGCAGGCGCCGCCAACTAATAAGGCACCGCCGATGATGTTGCCGATGGTCACCGGAATCAAATTAGAGATTGCAAAGCTTCCCCAGTTTAAGCTGGATAACTGTGTGCTGTCAATGTTGTAGAGCTCAAGGGCTTTTGCGGCATAGGCAGCATTTTTTGATGCGAAAATACCAGCCGGAATGTAATACATATTGGCAACACAGTGCTCAAACCCGGATACTACGAATGCCAGGATCGGGAAAAAGATGGCTAATACTTTTCCGGCAATGTCCTTCGCTGCCGCAGCCATAAGCACTGCTACACACACCAGGATGTTGCACAGGATACCGGAAACCAGGGCGTTGGCAAAGGACAAATGTACCTTGCCGTAAGCGACTTTGATGGTGTAAGCCCCCAGAGCGCCGGAAGAGTAATCATACTGGCCGGAGTGAGCCACCAGGAACGCGATCAGAGCCGCACCGACGAAATTGCTCACATACACCAGAACCAGGGTCCGGAGCATATCCGTAAAATGGATTTTCCTCTGCATCCATGCCATAGACATCATACAGTCTCCAGTAAATAATTCGCCGCCCACAAAGACGATCATCATCAGTCCAACCGGGAAAATACAGCCTGCCAGTGTCCGCGCCAGACCTACGTTGGAGATATTATGGACCGCCAGACTGCTGGACTGTGCTCCCATAGCAATAAAAGCGCCAGCCATCATTCCCAGCACCAGAATATTCAAAATCCTGGTCTTTGCCTTTGCTGCCGCACCGAGGATGTTCTGCTGGATGATTTCATGAGGGGTGTTAAGTAACGTCTGCATAAAATAAAACTCCTTTAACCTTTTGTGGATTTTTTCACAACCGCTCAAAAATATAGCACAGGAGGTGGGGAGTTGTATAGTTCTTTATTGAAAAAATAAATCAGGTATGGAAAAAAGAACAAGAGATTAGACTTCTGAAAATGATTAAAAGCAGGCAACGGGAATCGAACCCGCCTCCTCAGCTTGGGAAGCTGATGTTCTACCAATGAACTATGCCTGCTTAAACGAACATATTGATTATAGCACGTTTATGAAAAAAATCAAGGTTTTTCACTTGAATAAAACATATGTTTGTGCCATAATAATAAACAGGTATACGCCAGCATACAGGCTGGCGCTTTTTTTCAGTTAAGGAGGAATTTCATGGCAAAGGCACAATATAATGCGGACAGTATCACGGTCCTGGA
>CAKRWX010000266.1 GCA_934418055.1 uncultured Lachnospiraceae bacterium | reverse complement strand
AGTAGGTCTGCGCACATGCTGCGCTGACCGTAAGAACACATAGGCTAGAAAGCAAAAATCCCATCAGCGAAGCTGATTTGGAATGGATTTTTGCTCGTAACTATGAAGGTACTGAATAGTTACGAATCAATAGTGAATCCAGGACCTCCATTTCGGTGAAACTCCGAGGTGGAGGTCTTTCCATCATTCCCATAGGGGAACTGTTTATGGAAGAAAGGAATCCATATATGAACCAGAGAAATTATCAGAAAGAATTAGATAAAGTGATCGACGGACTGGTAAAAGAAGAGCGGGTGCCACGCCTGCTGCTTCACAGCTGCTGCGCCCCATGCAGCAGTTATGTGCTGGAATATTTATCCCAGTATTTTGAGATCACGATCCTGTTCTACAACCCGAATATCTACCCGCCTGAGGAGTACCAGGCGAGAGTTCACGAGGAAGAACGCCTGATCAGTGAAATGCCGTTCAAACATCCGGTGCATATGATTTCCGGCACCTATGATCCAGATGTTTATTACGCGGCTGTAAAGGGTTTGGAGAAAGAGCCGGAGGGCGGTGCCCGCTGTGAGAAATGCTTCGAACTGCGGCTCTCAGAGGCCGCCAGGGAGGCGAAAAAGGGCGGATTCGATTATTTTACCACGACCCTGACCATAAGCCCGTTAAAGTCCGCTCCGAAGCTGAATGCCATTGGAGAACGGATCGGAGAGGAGATGGGCGTGGCTTATCTGCCGTCGGATTTTAAGAAGCGGAACGGATATAAGCGCTCTGTGGAGCTTTCTGAGGAGTATGGACTGTACCGGCAAAATTATTGTGGGTGTGTATACTCTATTCGCTCTTGACACTATGGACAATTTGTACTAAAATTTTATCCATGAGGGTTGTATAATTCTAAAAAGGATAAGGAGATCAATATTATGCTTACTAAAAATTTAACAGTAGTAAATCCATCCGGACTTCACTTAAGACCAGCAGGAGTTTTATCCCAGACTGCTATGAAATTCAAATGCGACGTTATCATCGAGAGCGGTGAGAAGAGAATCGTTGCAAAGAGCGTTTTAAACGTTATGGCAGCAGGCATTAAGTGCGGCACAGAGATCACCCTGATCTGCGACGGCGAGGACGAAGCAGACGCTATGAAGACCATTTCTGAGGCAATTGAGTCTGGTCTGGGCGAGATATAATTTTTTAGGATCATTGACGAGAGACTGTTGTCTCAGGAACATTGTTTCTTTGAGACAGCAGTCTTTTTTTGTTGCTATGCATTTGTAAAAGCTGCAGGTAACAGATCCTGCGTCATTCAAAGATGTCGATCCGCTGCGAATAAAGCTAATACTCACGATTGAGAACGAAAAAATCAGGGTGCATATGGAATATGAACCTTAGAAATACGAGTTTAATTTTCCTTAAAATCAGTGTATTTATATCTGTAATACCATATGTTCTTTCTATTATCTGTACAAACATTATATTCACATATTATCTGACAATTTCGCTCAAAAAAGTTATTTACAAATAAAAAAAATTGTAGTATTATCATTTTCAACAAGTTGCTTTATCCCGGTAAAGCATCCACTCTACAACAGAAAGGAAGAGACTATGGAAGTAAGTCAGCAGGAGAAAAGGCCGGGTCTCTATGATCCCCGGTTTGAACATGATAACTGTGGAATTGGCGCTGTGGTAAATATCAAAGGTGTGAAAACACATCAGACAGTAGAACAGGCGCTGCACATTGTAGAAAACCTGGAACACAGGGCAGGAAAAGATGGAGAAGGCAAGACTGGCGACGGTGTCGGTATCATGCTTCAGATTTCTCACAAGTTCTTCAAGAAGGTGACAAAACCTTTAGGAATCGATCTTGGTGAGGAACGGGAGTATGGTGTCGGCACCTTTTTCTTTCCTCAGGACATCTTAGCCAGAAACCAGGCTATGAAGATGTTTGAGATCATCGTGGAGAAAGAGGGACTGAAATTCCTTGGCTGGAGAGTGGTTCCCACCAATCCGGATCTGATTGGTGAGAAGGCAGTGGCCAAGATGCCATACATCGTCCAGGGCTTTGTGAAGAAACCGGCAGAGATGGCAAAGGGATTGGATTTTGACCGCAGACTTTATGTGGTCAGACGAGTATTTGAACAGAGTAATGATAATACCTATGTGGTTTCCTTAAGCAGCCGTACCATCGTCTACAAAGGTATGTTCCTGGTAAAAGAGCTCCGCAAGTTCTTCCCGGATCTGCAGGATAAGGATTATGAATCCGCTCTGGCAACGGTACATTCCCGTTTCAGTACCAACACCAATCCAAGCTGGATGAGAGCCCATCCGAACCGGATCATTGTCCACAACGGTGAGATCAACACCATCCGTGGCAACGTGGATAAGATGCTGGCACGGGAAGAGACCATGGAATCTGAGTTCTTCCGCTCTGAGATGCACAAGGTGCTGCCGATCATCAATCAGGAAGGTTCCGACTCTGCTATGTTGGACAACGCCCTGGAATTTATGATGATGAGCGGTATGGATCTTCCGCTGGCAGTGATGATCATGCTTCCGGCACCGTGGGCCCATGACAAGTCCATGCCTCAGGAAGTAAAGGATTTCTACCATTATTACGCAACCATGATGGAGCCGTGGGATGGACCTGCTTCCATCGTATTCAGCGATGGTGATCTGTTAGGTGCCGTTCTGGACCGCAATGGCCTGCGTCCTTCCAGATATTATATTACCGATGACGACCATCTGATCCTGGCGTCCGAGGTTGGTGCTATTGACATTGACCAGAGCCATGTGGTGAAAAAAGAGCGTTTAAGACCAGGCAAAATGCTTTTGGTGGATACGGTGAAAGGCAAGATCATCGATGATGAGGAACTGAAGCATTATTACGCATCCAGAAAGCCTTACGGTGAATGGCTGGATTCTAATCTGGTACAGATGAAAGATTTAAAGATCCCGAATGAGGGGGTTCCGCAGCTTTCCAAGACCAGACGGGCACAGCTTCAGAAAACTTATGGTTATACCTACGAGCAGTTTGACACCATGATCCTTCCAATGGCCTTAAATGGAGCGGAACCGGCATCTGCTATGGGCTGCGACAGTCCGTTGGCGGTTCTTTCCAAGAAGCACCAGCCATTGTTTAATTATTTCAAACAGCTGTTTGCCCAGGTAACCAACCCGCCGATCGATTCTATCCGTGAGGAGATCGTCACCTCCACCACTGTATATGTGGGCGAGGACGGAAACTTCTTAGAGGAGAAGGCAGACAACTGCAAGATCCTGGAAGTGTCCAATCCGATTCTGACCTGTACCGATCTGCTGAAGATCAAAAATATGAAGAAGCCGGGATTTAAGGTGGAAGTAATCCCGATCACTTATTATAAGAACACTTCCCTGGCAAAAGCCATTGACCGGTTGTTCCTGGAAGTGGACCGTGCCCACAGAGACGGCGCCAACATCATCATTTTATCCGACCGCGATATCGATGAGAACCATGTGCCGATTCCTTCTCTGTTAGCCGTATCTGCCCTGCAGCAGCATCTGGTCAACACCAAGAAGAGAACTTCCGTTGCGCTGATTCTGGAGAGCGGCGAGCCGAGAGAGGTTCATCATTTTGCCACACTGTTAGGCTACGGTGCCTGCGCCATCAACCCATATCTGGCTCATGAGTCCATCAAATACCTGATCGAGTCCGGTATGATGGATAAGGATTACTACGCAGCAGTGGATGATTACAACTCCGCAGTCCTTCACGGAATCGTCAAGATTGCTTCTAAGATGGGTATTTCCACCATCCAGTCCTACCAGGG
>CAKRWX010000265.1 GCA_934418055.1 uncultured Lachnospiraceae bacterium | reverse complement strand
CAGCCTCACCTGTTACGTGATAATCGGATACGAATACAACCTTCTTGCCTAATTTCTCTTCCAGTCTTGCTGCAACTGGTGCTAAAGACTCACCCTCGTTCGGGCCATTTTTTACTTTTCCTAAATGAGAGCAAAGGATTACTTTTGCGCCCTCATTGATCAGCTTCTGGATCGTAGGAAGAGCTGCAACGATACGGGTCTCATCTGTGATCACGCCGTTCTTTAACGGTACGTTGAAATCGCAGCGAACTAATACTCTTCTGCCTTTTAAATTTTTTAAATCATCAACGGATTTTTTATTTAACATGATAATTCTCCCTTCGTGGACGAATAATAAAATCGGTAAAACAAAAGGGTCCGGCCCAAACATGACCGGACCCTTTTTGAGTCACATTTAATTCGACAATTAGCCTAACTCAGCGAAGTATTTGATTGTTCTAACCATCTGGCTGGTGTAGGAGTTCTCGTTATCATACCAAGAAACAACCTGAACCTCATACAGATCGTCAGCAATCTGAGCTACCATAGTCTGAGTAGCATCGAACAGGGAACCAAATCTCATACCGATAACGTCGGAAGAAACGATCGGATCCTCGTTGTAACCGAAGGACTCGCTAGCTGCTGCTTTCATAGCTGCGTTGATAGCTTCTTTGGTTACATCTTTGCCCTTAACAACTGCGGTTAAGATAGTGGTGGAACCAGTTGGTACTGGAACACGCTGTGCAGAACCGATCAGTTTGCCGTTTAACTCTGGGATAACCAGACCGATTGCTTTTGCAGCACCAGTAGAGTTAGGAACGATGTTAGCAGCGCCTGCTCTTGCTCTTCTTAAATCGCCTTTTCTGTGTGGTCCATCAAGGATCATCTGATCACCAGTGTAAGCATGAATTGTGCTCATGATACCAGACTGGATTGGTGCATAGTCATTTAATGCTTTAGCCATAGGAGCTAAGCAGTTTGTTGTACAGGAAGCTGCGGAAATGATCTTGTCCTCTGCAGTCAGAGTCTTCTCATTTACGCTGTAAACGATAGTTGGCAGATCGTTGCCAGCTGGTGCGGAAATAACAACTTTCTTAGCGCCTGCATCGATATGAGCCTGGGATTTTGCTTTGGAAGTATAGAATCCAGTACACTCCAGAACTACATCAACACCGATCTCGCCCCAAGGAAGATTAGCAGCATCTTTCTCAGCATAAATTTTGATAGTCTTGCCATCAACAGTGATGGAATCCTCGCCAGCCTCTACAGTGTGCAGATTCTCGCCGATTTTTCCAGTGTATCCGCCCTGAGCGGTATCATATTTTAATAAGTGAGCTAACATCTTAGGATCTGTTAAGTCGTTGATTGCAACTACTTCGTATCCCTCAGCTCCGAACATCTGTCTGAATGCAAGACGTCCAATACGTCCAAAACCATTGATTGCTACTTTTACTGCCATGATTTTCATTCCTCCTAAAGAATAAATTAAATGCGATTGTTAAAATCTAATCAACCCATTTAGTATTTTACCTAATTTTGCTAGAAATATCAAGCCCTTTTTGCATCATAAGTGACTATTTCTCACTTATTCTCCAGGAGTTTTTCCAGATTCATGCCCTGCATTTCCCAGAATACCCCTTTTTTCTCCATCAGTGTCTCATAATCCCCTTCTTCCACGCATTGTCCAGCTTTCATGACCATGATCTTTTTCACGTTCCGGATGGTAGAAAGTCGATGGGCAACAATAAATGTGGTTTTGCCTTTGGAAAGCTTCTCAAAAGCCTGCTGGACCTTCCGTTCGGAGATGTTATCTAAGGCAGAGGTTGCTTCATCCCAGAGAATGATGTCTGGTTTGCGCAGGAGAGAACGGGCAATACTGATCCTCTGGCGCTGACCGCCGGATAAGCGTCCTCCGTGTTCTCCGAGATTGGTGTCAAGACCCTGGGGCAGATTTTTCACGACCTCATCTAAATTGGCAGCTTTCAGCACCTGCCACAGTTCTTCTTCCGTGACATCCGCGCTTCCATAAGTGATATTCTGCCGGACGGTACCGGAAAATAAGATCGTTTCCTGGGGAACCACAGCCAGATGCCTGCGGAAAGACCGAAAATCCAGATTCCTCATATTTTCTCCATCTAAAAGTATTTCTCCGGAATCCGGTTTCATAAAGCCAATCAGCATATTCAACACTGTACTTTTTCCGGCTCCGGATTCACCGACCAGGGCAATGGTCTCCCCCGGCTCTGCTTTTAAGGAAAAATCTTTCAGGACCGGCTCACTGGCCTCTGGATACTGGTAGGTCACATGACGGAATTCCACTGCTCCTTTTATATGATCCACCGGTTTTTTCCCCGTATAATCTTCCTCATCATAAGAAGTCATCACTTCTCCGATCGAATGAAGGGATTCAAAACCCTTGGCCATGATCGGCACCAGGTTCATGATATTGGTCAGCTGAGTGATAATGGTCGTGTAATAGCTCTGGTACAGCACCACATCGCCGATGGTCACTTTCCCCTGGATTGCCAGATAGGAAGTAAATCCTAAGCACACCAGCTGGGAAACCTGGAAGATTACCCAGCCGGTCGCACCAAACAGGTTCTGGACCACATCCAGACGATAACCATTTTCTGCCACATGCTCCAGATAGCCTGTCATTTTCTGGATCTCTTCTTCTTCCAGGGCATGGGCTCTGGTGATCGGGATCAGTTCCATCATCTCCATCACATGACCGGAGGTATGCTCCACTTCCTGTCGGAACTGCTGGTTCGTCTCCTTCATCTGTTTGCGGAAAAGAAATACCGCTGCCGCAGACATTGGAATCGTCACCAGGAACATGATAAACACGATCCGGCTGTGAGCCAGCGTCACCGTCAGGGCAATCCCGATGCTTAACAGAATGGAAACCATCTGGATAGACATCTGGGTAGACAGACTCTCCACTGCCTCCACATCACGCATGATCTTGGATTGCAGCCGTCCGCTGGACATCTGTTTATGATACAGGATCGACAGATGCTGCAGCTTTCTCACCAATGCGCCCCGCAGCTCCGCCTCTACCTGTCGGATCGCCAGACTGCGGAAATGAACATGCAAATGGCTGGTTGGAAGATTCTGTATGGTCATCACTGCCATAAACAGCAGATACCATACGATCATGCCATATTCCGCCTGATTTCCGGACGCAGCAATATCCACAACCTTTGCCGTTATAATAGGAAGAATCCACGCCGGTGAGTGTTTGATCACATAAAACAACAGGGATAAAAACAAATATCCGTAGCTGCCCCGGTACAGTCCAAACAACAGTTTTAAGGAGTGATCACCACATTTCTCATATAATTCTTCTATCTGTAGTTCTTTGGACTGTTTGATAAAAAAATGTTTCATTGAATTTCTTTTTTCCATCCTTCTGGAAGCACATCTAAGGTGTTCTGAATCATCTCTTTTAACAGTTTCTCACCGTCTTCTCTGGAAATCCGCCCATGAACCAGAGGATCATTCATAAATGCCTCATAAGCCAATCCAAAATTCGGTTTCATGGCTGCTTCCAGAATTCTCTCATGATTCTCCACATGAGGCATCACCAGATCCCGGATCACCGGCTTCATTTCTCCAGCAAAAATCGGCTGGATGGTTCCTTTATAAAATACCGCATTGGTTTCTACCACTGCAGTTCTTGGCAGATTTGGAATCTGGCCCGCTGTATTTGGAATATTGACATTACTTACCATACGGTTTAAACCACAGAGTGCCTTCATCAGCAGGATTCCTTCTTCACCTGTAGCCTCTAATTTCAGTTCTTCTTCTCCAGAAGCC
>CAKRWX010000264.1 GCA_934418055.1 uncultured Lachnospiraceae bacterium | reverse complement strand
GATATATTCAATGGCATCTTCTGCATTCATGATACCACCCAGGGCAATGATTGGAATGTCAACGGCCTGGGATGCTTTCCAGACATGAAGCATATTCAATGGTTTTAAAGAAGGTCCGCAGATGCCGCCCTGGACATTTCCAAGAACCGGTTTTCTGGTTTTGGCACTGATGGCAAGTCCAGGATAGCCGTTGGACAGGGTCAGCGCATCCGCACCATTGTCTCTGGCTGCTTTGGCCATAACGGTAATGTCGGTTACAGCCGGAGTAAGCTTTGCAATTACGGTTTTCTTGGTGTTTCTTCTCACGATATCGATAACACTTCCAGCCATTTCCGGATCTGTTCCGAATCCAAGACCACCCTTTTTCAGGTTCGGGCAGGAAATATTGATCTCAATGGCATCCACATCCGGGCTGGTGTCCAGACGTGCCGCCACTTCTCCGTATTCTTCGACTGCATTGCCGCCGATATTGACGATCAGTACAGAATCATATTTGGCAACCTTGGGAATGATATCACGCATGACAGCATCTACACCCGGGTTTTCCAGTCCGACGGAGCCGAGAACTGCGGAGCGGGTTTCTACCATTCTGGGTGGAATATTTCCGTTACATGGATTTAAAGTAGTTCCTTTGATGGTGATTGCTCCAAGTTTGTTCAGGTCAACATATTCCGTCATGGAAAGGCCGGAACCAAAGGTTCCTGAGCCAGTGGTTACAGGATTTTTCCAGATTGTATTTCCGATTTTTACTTGTGTGCTCTTACTCATAGTCCAGTTCTCCTATCTCAAATACCGGGCCGTCTGTGCAGGTCCGTTTATAGCCGCCGGCCTTCACCTTGCTTGGGCACAGCAGGCATACGCCAAGTCCGCATCCCATATGGGATTCTGTGGATACCTGTCCGGGCTTTTGGTGTTCCAGGGCAATTTTTTCTACGAATTTCAGCATGGGTTTTGGACCGCAGGCATAAATCTGATCACAGCGGTTTTCTTGAATGGAATTTGCAAGAGCTGTGGTAACAAAGCCCTTAATTCCGGCAGAACCGTCATCTGTGGTGATCGTGACGCGGACTCCGAGCTTTTCGTAGCTGGAAACATCTGTGAGGTAAGCTTCGCTTTTGGCTCCCACGATCAGCTCTACATCTTTACCATTTCTAATCAGGGTTTCGGCAAGCGGATATAACGGAGCAATACCGATGCCGCCGCCAATCAGAACAGCGTGGCTGCCTTCAAATTCATAGTTCCAGCCGTTGCCAAGAGGACCTAAAACATCGATGGTTTCGCCTGCTTCCATATCTTTCATCATGGAAGTACCCTTACCTACGACCAGGTACAGCATGGAGATGGTACCTTTTTCCGGGTCAATCCCGTGAAGGCTGATCGGCCGGCGGAGCAGTGGATCCAGTTTATGGCTGAGTCTGAGGTTGACAAATTGTCCTGGTTTGGATTTTTTTGCAATTCCCGGAACCTGCAATACCATTTCATAGATATCTTTGGCAGCTGGTTCATTTTTTAAGATAGTTCCCAATTCTAACAATTTTCTGGTCTCCTTCCTGTTGCTTTTGCACCATTTCACCGGTATAAATGGCCAAAAACACATCAAAATTCTGATAATGTTATTATCATACAGCTGTTTGGGAAAGTCAAAAGTAATGAAATATCACTGGGGATTTTTGTTTGTTATTTAATAAACAATGGATTTCATTGTAAAAATTTACAATGAAAGAAATATGTCCAGCTGTTCGAAGCAGCTGGACGATTGAGAAAAATCAGAGTTTTTCCTTCGTAGTGAAGGTTTCTTCATCGATCAGAAATTCATTGAGTTTCATGCCAACGGCCAGATTGATGCAGGTTTCCATACTGTACAGATCCCAGCCAAGTTCCTCCTTTATTTTCTGGATTCGGTAACGGACTGTATTATAATGAAGTACCATGGCAGCGGCCGTTTCCTGAATGGAACAGAAATTATCCAGATAAACCCGGATGGTATTGTAGAAATCAGTCTGATGAGCTTTATCGTAATCAAGAATCGGAGTAATCAGCTCGTTTCGAATGCTGTAGGCATTGTCGCGGTTTCGGATATCAAAGAGAATTTTGTATATACCAAGCTGGTCATAATAGACGATATCATTATGGAAGGAATGGGACATGGCAGCCAGAAGGGCAGTTTTAGCCTGATAATAACTGCTTCGAAGGTCAGATATTTTTTCGTGGCAGTGTCCTACGCCAATGAAAAGACGCGTAGCAGGGTATTTTTGCCGCAAGGTTTCCAGCATACGTGCGGCCATGTCACAAAATGTGTGATTGGCTGCTTCATATTGAGTCAGGAGTCTGGCAATCAGCAGAACGGAGCCATTGCGGGTGCAGGCAAAGGAAGAAGCCCCCCAGGCGTTTTTGCACTGCTGCATAAAATCGCTTATTTTCAGATTTTTTGCTGGCCGTATCATAACGACGCACAAAAGCTCATTGACGCGGATACCCATCATACGGGCCTGGCGTTCCATCATTTTTGCATCCTGTTCCGCAAAGATCATTTCCTGGATAAAATTATCCTCATAAGAATGTGTCAGATCATAGGCATTTACGTAGACCAGTTCATAGTTGATGCCGCTGATGACGGAGGAGATAACCGTGTCTTCCGGGAGCAGAAGAAATGGTATATGATAGCGGCTGATATCAGCAGGAAAATTTTCCGGGTTTATTGGTCCGGCATTGGATTTTAAGCAGACGGCAGATATTTTCAGTGTTGTATACAGCCGCAGCAGCTGGGTTAATTCTGATTTTGACATTTTGAGCAGGGAGGCGGTGTCCGTAAGGATCATGGTATTTTTCTGCATGACGATATTGTTAAAGTTTCCTTCCAGAAAACTGATTCCCTCCACTACATTTCCAAGGAGATTTTCTCCGCAAAGAATTTTTACATGGTTCATATAAGGCTGCTGCATCAGATAGCGGATTGTAATTTTCATGTGAGAATTCCCTACATTGGGATATATGAGTAAATCTGCAGATACAGTAATAACATATAAATATTACGAAGTAGCACTAAATAATGATCTTTATGAAGGTGGAAGATATGATAAAGTATTTCAAAATGATTTCGCTCACTATATATTCGACGGCGATGAAGAAACGCCCCTTTTGGAATATCTGTACAAAACGATAAAGGGAAGCCGGTCAAAAATAAAAGCCACATTGATACGATAAGCGCCTTTGATATTTTTCGAACTTTCCAATATAAAAAAGAACTCAACGAACTGCAAATAAAATATAACAGTCTCTCGGCACTTGTAACTCCTGAAATGCGTGATGCACTTTCTTTACAGCTGTTTGTGGAAACGATAAAAAGCAAACAAGCAGCTATTGAAAAAGAAATTTCTAAAAATACGGATACTTTACAGAATATAGAAGACCAAATTAATGAAAGGAAAAAACAACTTATATGTATGGACGAAGAAGTTCTTGTTCAAGAGTTCGGACTTTATACGCCTCAGTATGATTTTGCTTCAGCTCTTGGCTATAAAGAAGAACTCGCTAAAATCAGACAAGTACAAAAAGATCTCATAAAAGAGAAAAAAGCGGTTCTTGGCAATACTGAATGGACAGTTAACAACAGCAAAGCCAAGGGTAAAAAAATGGTATCTGACACTCAAAAACTGCTCCTACGTGCTTTTAACAATGAATGCGATGATCTAATCAATCGCGTGAAATACAATAACTTCGATGCCACTTTAGATAGAATTTATAAATCCGCCGAGGCGATCAGTAAATTACGTGCAATTATGAATATCTCTATCACACAAGCTTACCTCGATGCCAAGGTGAAGGA
>CAKRWX010000263.1 GCA_934418055.1 uncultured Lachnospiraceae bacterium | reverse complement strand
ACCAGTTTTCTTTATGTACAGCTTTTAACTGATTTTGTAAAAACCGTAATTGGAAAAAAGACCGACATCATTGCAACAGGAGATTCTTCTTCTCTTGCTGTTATGACCTGCCATAACAATCCTGAGGTTTTCAACAGAATTATTTTAATCAATCCGCAGAGTCTCTATCAGTTAAATCTGATTCCTTCCAAACAGACCCGCACGCTGAAATTTTTGATTGATATTCCAATCATTGGAACCTTTATCTATAATATCATTACAACCAAAACCTCTTTCTACAATCTGTTTAAAAAATACTATTACAGTGATGCTTCCAAAATAGACGCTTTGGATATTCAGACTTATGTAGAGGCAAGTCATTTACATGACTACAATTCCAAATATTCTTTTTCCAGTCACATCGGAAGATATATGAATTTTAATATCCTGCATGCGCTAAAGGAAATCAACCACAGTATTTTTATCATTGCAGGAAGAGAAAAAGCAGACATCAAAACTATCGTAGAAAATTATCTTTATTACAATACTTCGATTGAAGCTGCTTATATTCCAAATACGAAACAGTACCCGCATCTTGAGACACCGCATAAGGTACTCAGTCAGCTTGATATTTTTCTGAACTAAACCTTTTCATGTAAAGGTTCTTTAGAAGGAAGCCCCGCTTTTCTTGGAAACTTTTTTGGGGTTTCCTTTTCTTTTTGAATCAGAATAAGCGTACGATTCATATCTGTATCTGGAAGCGTAAAACAGATTTTTTCTTTTACCAGACCACCCAAAAGAGAAATGGCCTTTTCGGCAGCTGATAATTCCTCTGAACTCTTCTCTGATTTATAGGAAATAAAATATCCTCCCTTTTTTACAAAAGGAATGCAATATTCTGAAAGCGTCGCCAAATTTGCTACTGCTCTGGAAACGCAAATATCATACGCTTCTCTACCTTTACCCGGTTTTGCAAAATCTTCAGCTCTTCCGTGAATTGTTTCAATTCCTGTAAGCTCCAATTCTGAAATAACATGATTTAAAAATCCAATTCGTTTCTGCAGGGAATCCAAAAGCGTTATCTCCAAATCTGGAAATGCAATCTTAAGTGGAATTCCCGGAAAACCAGCTCCAGTACCAACATCTATGATTTTCTTCTTTTCAGAAAGTGTTACAGCTTTGATAAGAGAAAGGCTGTCAATAAAATGCTTTTTTACAACCTCCGAAAATTCTGTAATGCCGGTCAGATTCATATAGGAATTCCATTCCACAAGCAATTCATAATATTTTAGAAACTGACATATCTGTCGTTTTTCTAATGAAATGGAAAACTCCGCTAAATCCTTTTCAAAAGCAGCAGTATCATATTGTTCCAATAATCTTTTTTCATCTATCATAAAATACTTTCCACACAAATCATTAAATTCTGCACTTTACTAACGAATCCGCGCTCCGCGCTCTCCATCCTGCTGCGCAGGATATTCGTTCGTTAATGAACGCAGAAAAACAAATGTCTGCTTACGCAGCCGCTTGTTTTTCTTTTGCGTTCATTACTTTTTAGAATAGTGCTCCAGATACACCAAAAGAACAGAAATATCTGCCGGCGATACACCTGAAATTCTCGAAGCCTGTCCAACCGAAGCAGGTCTGTATGCTTCCAGCTTTTGTCTCGCCTCTATTCTGAGACTTGGCACCTCCTGATAATCAAGAGTTTCCGGAATTTTCTTCTTTTCCATCTTTTTATATTGCTCGACCTGTCGAAGCTGCCTTGCAATATAGCCTTCATACTTAATTTCAATTTCTACCTGAAGAATGACATCTGCTGGCAAAACTTCTCTGTCTGTATCAATTTCTGAAATCAGTTCATAGGAAAGCTCCGGTCTGCAAATTAACTCTGCAAGCGTCGTTCCTGTACGAAGCGGCGCACTTTCATGCCTCTCCATAAAATCCTGTATTCTGGCGGAAGCACCTACAACCGTATTTTTTAAACGTGCAATTTCTTTTTGAATTGCTTCCTGTTTTCTGCAAAGCTTCTGATATTCTTCTTCTGAAACAAGTCCAACCTCATAACCAATCTTACGCAGACGAAGGTCTGCATTATCCTGACGAAGCAGCAGACGATATTCTGCCCGTGAAGTCATCATCCGATAAGGCTCTCTGGTTTCCTTTGTTACAAGGTCATCAATCAAAACACCAATGTATGCCTGTGAACGGTCCAAAATGACAGGCTCTCTTCCTTTTAAAGACATTGCCGCATTGATTCCTGCAAGCAGACCCTGAGCTGCCGCTTCTTCATAACCGCTGCTGCCATTAAACTGTCCGCCGCTGAAAAGTCCCTTTATCTTTTTAAATTCCAGGGAAGGCTTAAGCTGTACTGCGCTGATGCAGTCATATTCAATCGCATAAGCATTTCTTACAATCTTACAATTTTCCAGACCCGGAACTGTCCGATACATTGCAAGCTGTACATCCTCGGGAAGAGAAGAAGACATTCCTCCAACATACATTTCATTGGTATGGCGTCCCTCAGGCTCAATAAATACCTGATGTCTCTCCTTATCTGCAAATTTTACAACCTTATCCTCTATAGAAGGACAATATCTCGGTCCTGTTCCTTCAATAATGCCGGCATAAATAGGAGACCTGTCCAAATTTGCACGGATAATCTCATGCGTCTTTTCATTGGTATAGGTAAGATAACAGGATTCCTGTTCAATCTGCACATCTTCTGGATTTGTTGAAAAAGAAAACGGTACGACCCTCTCATCGCCAAACTGTTCTTCCATCTTGGAATAATCAAGAGTACGTCCATCCATTCTGGCAGGCGTTCCTGTCTTAAAACGCCGTAGTTCAATTCCAAGATTTTTTAAGGATTCTGTCAAATGATTCGCAGGCTGCAGACCATTTGGACCTGTATAAGTAATGGCTTCTCCACAAAGGCACCTTGCTCTTAAATAAGTTCCTGTGCAGAGAATAACAGCCCTGCTTTCATAGACGGCGCCAGTAAAGGTTTTTACGCCAATTATCTTTTTTTCAAAAATACCATCGCCATTATACTCCTGCGTTAAAAGCTCACAGACCTCAGCCTGTTTTACAGTAAGATGCTCCTGATTTTCTATAACCTTACGCATCTCCCTCGTATAATCCGCCTTATCCGCCTGTGCACGCAGAGAATGTACAGCCGGACCTTTGGAAACATTCAGCATCTTTGACTGAATAAAGGTCTTATCAATATTTTTTCCCATCTCTCCGCCAAGTGCATCCAGTTCTCTTACAAGATGCCCCTTCGAAGAACCTCCGATATTTGGATTGCAGGGCATCAAGGCAATACTGTCTACACTGACTGTAAAAATAACAGTTTCCAGTCCAAGTCTTGCACATGCAAGCGCTGCTTCACAGCCTGCATGTCCCGCGCCTATTACACAAACGTCAACATTTTCTCTTATCTTGGGCATTTTTCATTTTCCTCACATCTACTGCTTTCACAATTCTATTTTCCCATACAGAATTTTGAAAATATCTCATTCACAAGGTCATCGTCAACCTCTTCGCCTATGATTCTTCCAAGCTGCGCATAAGAATTCATCAAGTCAATCGAATAGAAATCCTCCGGCAGATTCATAGAAATACTTTTTTCCACCATAAGCAGACTTTCATACGCTTCTCTGACCGCTTCCTTATGCCGCAGGTTTGTCAGATATACTTCATTCTGAAATGAAATCGTACCATGAAAAAACAGCTGTGAAACCGTATCCTCTAATTCTTCAATTCCAGTATGCTTTGTTGTAGATATTTTAACAATCGGATACAAACCGCCGCTTTCTTTCTTGATTTCTTCCTCCGTCACTACAGAAGGAAGGTCTGT
>CAKRWX010000262.1 GCA_934418055.1 uncultured Lachnospiraceae bacterium | reverse complement strand
ATGAGGAAGAACTGAGACTTCTGGTGAAGAAGGCCCGCCGGGAGATCAAGGCCAGCTATTTAAAATACGAATCCCAGGAAAATCCGGACCAGTGTGTGCTGATCCAGGAAAAATTAAGGGGACAGGAATATGGACTGGATGTGATCCACGACCTGAAGGGAAACCAGCGGACCGTGGTGGTGAAAGAGAAAGAAGCCATGCGTTCGGGGGAGACTGACGGGGCAAAAACCGTGGATCATGAACGGCTGCGGCGGCTGGGCCAGATACTGGGCAGCCTGACCAGACATAAGGGCAATCTGGATGTGGATGCTTTTGAAGCGGATGGAGTCTGCTATGTGCTGGAGATGAACGCCAGATTCGGAGGTGGTTATCCATTCAGCCATGCAGCGGGAGTGAATCTCCCTTATGCGCTGGTGAAATGGGCTCTGGGACAGGAGCCGGAGGAGAAATATCTGACGGCGAGAGCAGGTGTCCGGGCACAGAAGGACATCCAGATCATGATTTATAAGGAAGAGAGTAAATAATATGAACAAGGTGCTGCTGATCATTCCAGCATATAATGAAGAAGCCAATATCCAGATGGTAGTGGAAGAATTGCGTGATCATTATCCGGAACTGGACTATGTGGTCGTCAACGATGGTTCCAGTGACCGGACCGCCCAGATCTGCCGGGAAAGGGGATTCAATCTCTTAGATCTTCCGGTGAATTTAGGGCTGGCAGGCTGTTTTCAGGCGGGCATGAAATATGCCTACTACAAAGGGTATCCTTACGCCATCCAGTTTGACGGCGATGGCCAGCACCGCCCGGAATTTATCGCATCCATGGCAGAAAAAATGGAAGAAGGCTATGACATCGTCATTGGAAGCCGTTTCGTGGATGGTAAAAAAGACCATTCCATGCGGATGATCGGAAGCCGTCTGATCACGGCGGCCATCCGTCTGACTACCGGTGTGACGGTGACTGACCCAACCTCCGGCATGCGGATGTTTAACCGGGAAATGATCAGGGAATTTGCCTTAAATATCAACTACGGACCGGAGCCGGATACGGTGTCCTATCTGTTAAAACAGGGCGCGAAGATCGCCGAGGTTCCGGTGCGGATCGCTGAGCGGGCTGGTGGCGAAAGCTATCTGAAGCCTGTGGTGGCAGTCCGTTACATGGCAAGGATCCTGATCTCCATTCTGCTGATCCAGAATTTCCGGAAACGGAGGAAGGGATAATGGCAGATCGTTGGTGTGCGCTGCTTCTGCGTACCAGTCACAACAAAGAACGTGACAATATGCTCTGGAACATTTCCGGAAGCTTTTTCTATGCCTTTGCCAGTATGGTGCTGTCCTTTCTGGTGATGCGGATCATAGGCAAAGAGCAGGGCGGTATCTTCTCTTTCGGGTTCAGCACGATTGGCCAGCAGATGTTTATCCTGGCGTATTTCGGCATCCGGCCCTTTCAGGTGACGGATGGCAATGGGCAGTTCCGGTTTGGTGATTATCTTCATCACCGTTATGTGACCTGCGCTCTGGCGTTAGCGGCAGGCGGAATGTGGTTACTGGTCAGTGGCTACACCATGGAAAAGGCGGCGGTGATCTTCTTACTGGTATGCTATAAGGTCATTGATGGTTTCGCGGATGTGTACGAGTCGGAATTCCAGAGAAATGGAAACCTGCATCTGACAGGAAAATCCAACACATTCCGAACAATTTTAACAGTTGGAATATTTTTGATTGTTCTGACGATTACGAGAAATCTCCTCGCCGCCTGCGCAGCGGCAGCAGCAGCCCAGGCAGCGGGGGTTCTGATCTTTGACCAGGTGGTGATCCGCCGGCTTTCCGGCGTGGATTTTACCTGGGAAAAGGAGAAGCTGTGGACACTGACAGGCAGTACGGTTTTGCTGTTTGTGTCGGTATTTTTCGATTTTTATGTATTTTCTGCGGAAAAATATGCCATTGACGCCTATTTAAACGATGCGGCGTCCGGGTATTTTAATATTATTTTCATGCCGACGTCCATGATCAATCTGGCGGCTGGTTTTGTGATCCGTCCAGTGCTGACGGCATTAACGGACGCATGGAACGGACGGGACTGGGAGAAGTTTGACGGCACGCTGAGACGTATTTCTTTTATCATCGCCGGGCTTAGCGTTCTGGCAGTGGCGGGAGCGGCAGTTCTTGGAAAACCGGTGCTGGGGATTCTGGAGCGGATCCTGGGAAGCGGATATGAAGGGTGTCTGACTGTATATTTCTGGCCGTTTGTGATCTGCGTGGCAGGCGGCGGGTTCTATGCGTTTTTGAATCTGTATTACTATGTGCTGGTGATCATGCGGAAACAGAGGATGATCTTCGGTATTTACGCGGTGATGACTGTGATCGCGGCAGTGATCTCACCGGGATTTGTGAAAGCTTATGGGATTCCGGGGGCGGCGTTCGGCTATCTGCTTCTGATGCTTCTGATGACCGCCGGATTTTTCTTCTGTGAAAGATTCGCATATCGACAGGGCAGAAAGTGATTTATATTGGAAAGGACACGAGGATGGGAAATCCAGTGGTAGATGTGATTGTTCCGGTTTACCGGCCGGACGATAAATTTTATAAATTATTACAACAATTAAAACAACAGACCTGGCCGATTCACCGGATCATTCTGATGAATACGGAAAAGAAGTTCTGGGATGAATTCTGGAAGAATCATGAGGCGCTGGAAATGCCGAATCTGGAGGTTCATCACATTTCCAAAGCAGAATTCGACCACGGCGGCACTAGAAATCAGGGCGCATCCTATTCCAATGCGGATATCATGGTCCTGATGACGGATGACGCGGTGCCGGAGGACGACCATCTGATCGCCAGTCTGGTAAAGGGCTTTGAGCGGAAAGGCCCTAAGGGAGAAATGGTTTCTTCCGTTTATGCCAGACAGCTTCCGGCTCCGGACTGTCGGATCGTGGAGTGCTACACCCGGTCTTTCAACTATCCGGAAGAAAGCCGGGTAAAGACCAAAGCGGATTTAGCTGCCATGGGAATCAAGACCTATTTCTGCTCCAATGTCTGCTGTGCCTATGACCGGAGGATTTTTGAGAAACAGGGCGGATTTATCCGGCACACGATTTTTAATGAAGATATGATCTATGCGGCAGGTGTGATCCAGGCGGGGTATGCCATCGTTTATGAGGCAGACGCAAAGGTGATCCATTCCCATAATTTAAGCCCCATGGAGCAGTTTCACCGGAATTTCGACCTGGCTGTATCTCAGGCCGATCACCCGGAGATTTTTGCAGGGCTCCCATCTGAGGGGGAGGGCATCCGTCTGGTGAAGAAAACTGCCGGATGGCTGTGTAAGACCGGAAAACCGTGGCTGGTGCCATCGCTGGTGCTGCACAGCGGGATGAAATACCTGGGTTACCGTATGGGCAAAAGGTATCAGAAGCTGCCTGAGGGCATAGTGATGAAATGCACGATGAACCGGGCATACTGGGAGAAGAAGGGAGAAGACGCATCATGATGACGATGACATTGAGAATTGCGTTAGTTTTGGTATCGCTGGGGACATTTTCCCTGATGATGCGGAAAATCCGCCAGTCAAAATTGCAGATCGAGAGCGCCATCTTCTGGATCGTGCTTTCCATCGTGCTGGTGGTATTCAGTATCTTTCCATCAGTGGCAGATTTTGCGTCAAGACTCCTTGGAATCTACGCTACCACCAACTTTTTGTTCCTGTTTGCGATCTTCCTGTTGATCGTGAAAGTATTTTACATGACCATTCACATCTCTCAGCTGGAAACCAGAGTGAAAGAACTGGTACAGCAGATGGCATTGGAAGAAAAATGGAGAGAAGAGCAGAGCAAGGCGGCGGAGCGTGAGA
>CAKRWX010000261.1 GCA_934418055.1 uncultured Lachnospiraceae bacterium | reverse complement strand
CATCCTCGTTCTCAACGGAGATCCACTGATTTTTAGCTCTAACACCTGCTTCGTTTACATAGTAGGTATTATCATCATCATCAACGATCTGGCTTGTAGCCATAACACCGTTCTCGTCTAACCAGTAGTAGTTAGAACCGGATTTTTTCCACTCCTGAGTTACTCTCTCGCCGTCGCTATCTAAGTAAACCCACTCGCCATTCTCCTCAGTCCAGCCTTTAGCGAAAGAGGTCATGGAAGCGCCGATAGCTAACAGAGATGCTGCAGAAAGAACTGCAACTAATTTTGTCTGCTTTCTCATAATAAATGCACTCTCCTTTTCCTGTTTTGAATTTTCCTTTTGAAAATCCTAAAATTGCATTACGAGGTAATTGTACTACTAAACTCTGGAATCTGCAACACTTTTTTAACATTTTTTGTAGGAATTACAAACCCTGTTAAATGCTGTGATCTCAGGTATTTCGTACCATCTCTCAATCACAACGTTAGTATAATATACTTCTGAACAAAATGCTATAAACTTTCTCTGTGCATTTTCTTACGGAAATCTTACAGAAAGCAACATTCTTTCTTAGATTGTACGAAACTAAATACAAAGATTGTTTTAAGGAGAATTGTCACGCCAAACATTCCGTGCTATAATGTTCATATCTTTTAAAAATCAATCATTTTTGAACGGAGGCATTTATGAACAGATATGCATTGATCTGCCGCAGCATTCTGGAACGGGCTGAGATCACGCAGAGGGAGATGGCTCAGAAGCTGGATCTTTCTCTTGGGACGGTGAATCAGCTGGTGAAGGAATGTCTGGCGCTTCATTATATAGAAGTAATGGATGATAATCATTATCAGGTGACTGCGGATGGTATGAAGTTTATGGAGCCGTTTAAGGTAGACGGGGCGGTGATTATCGCCGCTGGATTCGGTTCCCGGTTTGTACCGCTTACTTTCGAGACGCCGAAGGGACTTTTGGAAGTGTTTGGGGAGCGGATGATCGAGCGGCAGATCCGTCAGCTGCATGAAGTGGGGATTCGCAACATCACCATTGTCGTTGGTTATCTGAAGGAGAAATTTGAATACCTGATTGATAAATACGATGTAAAGCTGCTCTACAACCCGGAGTATTCCAATAAGAATACGCTGACTACCGTTTACCGGGCCAGAAAGGTTCTGGAAGGGAAAAATATGTATCTGCTTTCTTCTGACAACTGGATGCGGGAAAATATGTACCACACCTATGAGTGCGGTGCCTGGTACTCTTCGGTCTTTAAGGAGGGGGATACTTCGGAATGGAACCTTTCTTATAATAAAAAGGGCCGGATCCAGAACGTGGAGATCGGTGGACATGACTGCTATGTGATGTACGGACCTGTCTATATGTCAGCCCAGTGGCTTGCTTCGTTTCTTCCGATTCTGGAAGTCTATTACACGCTTCCTGGCACGGAACAGTTCTATTGGGAAAATGTCATGATGGAGCTGTTAAATGGTACCGCCAGAAAGCGTCTGAAGGAAGCTGGCATTACCAACATCCAGGGACGGCCTGCGGACGAAGTTCTGAGTCTGGCAGAACACATGGAAATGGATATCAACCGCCAGCCATCCAATCAGGTGTATGAATTTGAGAATCTGGAGGAACTGCGGGTATTTGATGAAAGCTATCAGAATCATTCCAATAACCAGGCTATGGAACTGATTTCTTCTGTCTTCCAGGTTCCAGAATCAGAAATCCACGATATTCATTGTCTGAAATCCGGAATGACGAATAAATCATTTTTATTCCAGGTTCATGGCAAATCTTATATCTGCCGGGTTCCTGGGCCTGGAACGGGACTGCTGATCAACCGGCACCAGGAAGGCGATGTGCTGGAGGCAGTGGCTGGTCTTGGCATCACCGAGCATGTGATCTATTTTAACCGGGATACCGGATACAAAATCACGGAATATTATGAGAATTCCAGAAATGCAGATGTTCACAGTGAATCGGATATGCAGAAATGTATGGATCTGGTGACGAAGCTTCACCAGTCCGGAATCCAGTTGAAGCATTCTTTTGACATCCGGGAGAGGATTGCATTTTATGAAAATTTGTGCATCAAACACGGCGGTATTCCATTTGAGGATTATGAAATGGTACGGGACTGGATGAATACGCTGATGGATCAACTGGACGCCATAAAACGTCCAAAAACCATCGCCCATATTGACAGTAACGTGGATAATTTCCTGTTTCTGCCAAACGGGGATCTGAAACTGATCGACTGGGAATACTGCGGCATGTGCGATCCTCTGATTGATGTGGCCATGTGTGGAATCTATTCTTATCTGAATGAAGAGGAAATGAACCAGCTGATCCACATTTACCTGCACCGTGAACCGACCGATGAGGAACGGACCGTCATTTACTCTTATGTGGCTCTTGGTGGTTTCCTGTGGAGTCTGTGGGCGGTTTATAAGAGCGAGCTGGGGGAAGAGTTCGGAGAGTACACCATCATTATGTACCGCTACGCGAAACGATATTACCGTCTGCTTCACTAATCGATCCTACAAGACTGAAAGTCGTAAGAATTTCATAGGAATTTTTCCTACAATTTTTATAACAGGTATGCTATACTTAGGTTAACGTTTCTTGCAGGAGGGTTTTTATGATCAATCGGAAACATATGAAAGCGATGCTTTTTGCAGGCTTTCTTGGAATGATGACCCTGGCTTCCACAGTTCCTTCCATGGCCGCTACCGGCTGGAATAAGGTGGATAACCAGTGGGTATATTATGACAGCAGCGGCAATCTCCGCAAAGGATGGCTTGGAACCTCTGACGGAGCTTACTACTATATGGACCAGTCCACCGGCAAAATGACTACCGGATGGAAAAAGATCGACAACAAATGGTATTTTTTCCGTCCAGACGGAACCATGGTGGCAAGCAGCTGGATCACGGATCAGGGCAAATTTTATTATTTGTACGAAAATGGTACGATGGTCACTGGATGGTTAAAAATCGGCAATGACTATTACTACTTAAAGAGCAGCGGTGCCATGACTGTTGGATGGTGGCAGATGGATAATGGCTGGTTCTATGCAGACACCTCCGGTAAGGTTGTGATCGGCTGGAAACAGATCAACAACAGCTGGTATTATTTCGGTTCTGACGCCAAGATGTTAACTGGATGGCAGAAAATCAATAATGTTTACTATTATCTGAACAGCGATGGAAAGATGATGACCGGATGGCTCAGCGATGGAACCAACAAGTACTACATGAATCCAAACTCCGGTGCCATGTCCATCGGATGGAAGCAGATTGAAAATACCTGGTACTATTTCAATGAGTCCGGACATATGGTAACGGGGTGGCTGAATCTGAATGGCAAGTATTATTACTTGAATCCATCGGATTCTGGTAAGATGGTGGCCAATAAGACCATGACCATTGATGGAGTTTCTTATACCTTTGGATCTGACGGTGCGTATATTGCTAATGGAAACAGTTCTAATAGTTCCAGCGGCAACTCCGGTACCAGCGCTCCTGGTAATACCAGTAATTCCAATACCACAACCACTGCACCGGGCAATTCCTCTGCTACGACCGTGGTCAGTGATGGATCTGTGGGACCTGGCGGAAGTTCTGGAAGTAATTCCAACAGTTCTTCCGATGACAGTTCCAGCGGCCCTGGAACTTCTTCCAGTACTTCATCCCCATCAGGAACTACGACTTCTTCAAGCAGCAGTTCCAGCAGTTCTTCTTACAGCAATCTGACACCTGGTCAGACTGGCGGGCCGAAGTAAGGCATTTGCTGCTAAACAATTTCATATGCATTTTTCATTTCAGGCTCTATTTTCATGATAGAGCCTGATTTTTATTTTCCCTATTCTGTGAGTTTGGATCGAGTAGGAGGCGGTGACTAACCGCCGTCCTCTCACACCACCGTGCA
>CAKRWX010000260.1 GCA_934418055.1 uncultured Lachnospiraceae bacterium | reverse complement strand
GCTGGTGACCTCGCAGATGGTATTCAGACCAGTGGCTTCGTGGGCTTCTTTCATGTATTTCAGACCTTCTTCTTCCAGACCCTGGAAAGAGTAAGGGGAAGTTCTCGGTTTATAAGCGCCGCCGCGGAGGAAGGTAGCTCCCGCTGCTTTCACGGCGTAAGCGGACTGTAACAGCTGGTCGTGATTCTCGATGGCGCATGGGCCAGCCATCACGGTGAACGTACCAGGTCCGATGGTGGTATTGCCCACAGTGATCACGGAGTCTTCCGGATGGAACTTTTTATTGACCAGTTTATAGGATTCGGTGACATTGACGATCTTGTCAACGCCCTCGGAGATCTCGATGTTGGAGTCATGAAGTTTGGTCTTATCGCCTACAACGCCGACGATGGTGACTTCATCACCTTTGGATAAATGGGCCTGCAGTCCTTTGGATTCAATCAGATGTTTTACTTTTCCAATGGCTTCCTCGGAAGCGTTTGGCTTCATAATAATGATCATATCGGTATTCCCCCATATTCGTAAAATTGGTGTTTCGTCTGGTGTATCCAGCACCGTGTATGTGATATCCGGTGTCTTGTTGCAATCAATCGATCCATGGAAGTTTTTGCTTGTAGTTCTTGTTCATCATTGTAAGTCATCGGCAACTTCTTGTCAATACTCCATTACTTTAAAGTTCGACGCTTTAAAGCATATAAGAATTCGAAATCTTCTTGAAATGTCAATATTTCCTATATAAATGGGAGAAAAGTAATAGGATTCATTCAGAATATCCAAGACGAAACGAAAATTTTTTGGAATTTTATCGTTAATTCACACAAATCACTTGAAAAAATGCGGAAATTTTAGTACAATATCATCAAGATATTAATTCGGACAACAGGAGGGCATTACTATGAACGTTTATGGAACAAAACAGATCCGAAACGTCGTGCTTCTGGGACACGGCGGGGCCGGCAAGACGACGGTCGCTGAGGCACTGGCGCTTGTGACCGGAGTCACAAAACGTATGGGCAAGGTAGCAGATGGCAACACCATCAGTGATTATGACAAAGAAGAGATTAAACGCCAGTTCTCCATTTCCACATCTTTGATTCCTCTGGAATACGAAGGTGATGATGGCCCGATGAAGATCAACATTCTGGATACACCTGGATATTTTGATTTCGTAGGTGAAGTAGAAGAGGCCATCAGCGTTGCAGACGCAGCGATTATCGTAGTAAACTGCAAGGCAGGCATCGAGGTTGGTACAGAAAAAGCATGGGAATTATGTGAGAAGTACCGTCTGCCGAGACTGATTTTCGTGACCAACATGGATGATGATCACGCAAGCTTCCGTGAGCTGGTTCTGAAATTAGAGAGAAGATTCGGAAGAAGCGTTGCTCCATTCCAGTTACCAATCCGTGAAAATGAAAAGTTCGTTGGTTATGTAAATGTGGTAAAGATGGGCGGACGCCGTTTTACCAATTTAAGCGATTACGAAGAATGCGAGATTCCGGAGTATTCCCAGAAGAACTTAGGTATTGCCAGAGACGCTCTGTTAGAGGCAGTGGCTGAGACTAGTGAGGAGTATATGGAACGTTACTTCTCTGGTGAAGAATTCACATTAGACGAGATCCAGGGCGCGCTCCGTGAACATGTAATAGATGGCTCCATCGTTCCGGTACTGATGGGTTCCGGCATCAACTGCCAGGGCTTTAAGACCTTATTACAGGTCATCGACCGTTATCTGCCGACACCAGATAAGTTCGAGTGCGTAGGCGTGGACGTTTCCACAGGCGAGCGTTTCACCGCTAAATATAATGATGACGTATCTCTGTCAGCAAGAGTATTTAAGACGATCGTAGATCCATTTATCGGTAAGTACTCTCTGATGAAGATCTGTACTGGTACCTTAAAACCAGATACTACCGTTTATAATGTAAACAAAGACGCAGAAGAGAAGATCGGTAAGCTGTATGTCTTAAGAGGCAAGGACGCCATTGAGGTTGCTGAGCTGAAGGCTGGCGATATCGGCGCTGTTGCAAAACTGAGCGTAACCCAGACTGGCGATACCATGGCAGTCCGCACCGCTCCGATCGTATACCACAAACCACAGACTTCCATTCCTTACACCTATATGAGATATAAGACCGTGACCAAGGGTGATGAGGATAAGGTTTCCAGCGCACTGGCGAAACTGATGGAAGAGGATCTGACCTTAAAGGTTGTCAACGATAAAGAGAACCGTCAGCTTCTGCTTTACGGTATTGGCGACCAGCAGTTAGAGGTTGTAGTCAGCAAGCTGCTGAACCGTTACAAAGTTGAGATCGAACTGAGCAAACCGAAATTCGCGTTCCGCGAGACCATCCGCAAGAAAGTGGAAGCTCAGGGTAAATATAAGAAGCAGAGTGGTGGACACGGCCAGTATGGCGATGTAAAGATGTCCTTCGAGCCATCCGGCGACTTAGAAACTCCGTACATCTTTGAAGAGCAGGTATTCGGCGGAGCAGTTCCGAGAAACTACTTCCCAGCAGTAGAAAAAGGTATCCAGGAATGCGTACTGAAAGGCCCGTTGGCTGCATATCCGGTAGTTGGCATTAAGGCAGTTCTGTTAGATGGTTCCTATCATCCAGTAGACTCTTCCGAGCTGGCATTTAAGATGGCTGCTACACTGGCATTTAAGAAAGCATTTATGGAAGCAAATCCAGTGCTCTTAGAGCCGATCGCTTCTCTGAAAGTTACCGTACCGGACAAATACACCGGTGATATCATGGGTGACTTAAACAGAAGAAGAGGCCGTGTTCTGGGTATGAATTCCGATCACCACGGCAAACAGGTCATCGAGGCAGATATCCCGATGTCTGAGCTGTTTGGTTACAATACCGATCTTCGTTCCATGACTGGTGGTATCGGTGTTTACGAGTATGAGTTCAGCCGCTACGAGCAGGCTCCTGGCGATGTTCAGAAGAAGGAAGTAGAGGCCAGAGCGGATAAAGTGAAAGCAGCTGAGAATTAATCGGCAGCAGGGGTGTAAAGTCACAGTAATCTGTGAAAATGAGTAAGATACATAAGTTTAAGAAGCAGGCCATGCAGGGATGTGTGACCTGCTTTTTTATAGGAAATTGCGTTCTATGAAACTCTTCTATTTTTTGTGAGCAAATTATGCTAAAATAGACTATGATTAGGAATCTATTTTCATTAGGAGAACTTAACAAATGAGAAATTTACGAAGAGATTTGACCTGGGTCGGACTGGCCTATGTGACATATCTAGTGGTTTCGTCCTTAAGTCAGACGGGAATGGCGCTGCTTACAAGAGGACTGATTCCATGGATCGGACAGGACGCCTGGATGGTATTCTGTATCGCCTGCATGTATCCGCTGGCTTTTTTCCTATACTGTCTGATCTTACAGATGGTGCCAAAAGCCCAGCAGAATTGGGCGCATCCCATGGGGGTGGGGCGATTCCTCGGCTGGTTTGTGATCTGTATGGGCGGCGTTTATTTTGGTAATCTGATCGGTCAGTTTTTGATGACAGTGGTCAGCGTGGTGACTGGAGAACCTATGGTCAATCAGGTGGAAGAAATGATTCTGGACATGAGTTTGTGGGCGGTGATCCTATCAGCCGTGATCATGGCGCCCATCATGGAAGAACTGGTTTTCCGCAAATTCGTTCTGGACCGTCTGGCCGGATATGGCCCGGCAGTGTCGATGTTTGTGTCCGCTCTGGTCTTTGGCCTGGCCCATGGCAATTTTTATCAGTTTTTCTACGCATTCCTGCTGGGACTGATATTTGCTTACATTTATCTGAGAACCGGAAAAGTCCGTTACAGCATGCTGCTTCACATGATGATCAATTTTTGCGGAAGCGTGATCCCGATCCTGCTTATGCGGGTGGCGGATGAAAGCGAAGTGGCGGCAATCTTGGCGTCTGTGACCCAGTTGGCCTTTATGGGGCTGTTTATGCTGGGCGGGCTGATTC
>CAKRWX010000259.1 GCA_934418055.1 uncultured Lachnospiraceae bacterium | reverse complement strand
GATTATGAATTTGTTACACTGGATGTAAAGCGCTTTCAGGCAGTTGGTGATGGAATCCATGATGATACTGCTGCAATACAGGCGGCAATCATGGCATGTCCGGCACAGAGCCGTGTCTGGATTCCAAAGGGTATTTACAAGGTTTCCAGCCTGTTTTTGAAGAGCAATATCTGCATTGATCTGGATGATGAGGCTGTGCTTTCTGGAACGATTGACCGAAAAATGATTCCGGTACTTCCTGGTATGATCCAGAGCTATGACGAAGAAAAGGAATACAATCTCGGATCATGGGAAGGAAATCCGCTGGATTGCTTTGCGAGTATGATCACCGGAATCGGTGTTTCCAATGTGGTGATCACCGGTGGCGGTGTGCTGGATGGCAATGCCGCCAATGATAACTGGTGGGAGGATGACAGAGCAAAGATCATAGCATTCCGCCCGAGAATGATCTTTTTAAATAATTGTGAGAATGTGACGGTTCATGGTCTTACTGTCCAGAACAGCCCGTCCTGGAATCTGCATCCGTATTTTTCCAGAAAGATCCGTTTTTTGGATCTGACCATTTTAAATCCATGGGATTCTCCGAATACAGATGGGATGGATCCGGAATCGGTCAACGGCCTGGAAGTGATCGGTGTTCATTTTTCACTAGGAGATGACTGTATTGCCGTGAAGTCCGGCAAATATTATATGGGCCATAAGTACAAAGAACCATCACAGAACTTAGAAATCCGTCAGTGTTATATGGAAAATGGTCATGGAGCTGTTTCGATAGGAAGTGAGATGGCTGGCGGTGTGAGAAATCTTCATGCCAGTAAATGTATCTTTAAGAATACAGACCGCGGATTGCGGATCAAAACCCGTCGTGGAAGAGGCAAGGACGCAACGATAGAAGGGATCTGTTTTGAAGACATCCAGATGGAAGATGTAAGAACTCCTTTTGTAGTGAATTGCTTTTATAATTGCTGCGATCCAGATTGCCATTCAGAGTACGTAAAGTGTAAATCTCCGCTTCCGGTTGATGAGAGGACGCCGGCAGTGAATCATCTGGTATTTAAAAACATTGAATGCAGTCATTGTCATGCAGCAGGTGCATTTCTTTATGGACTTCCAGAGCAGAAGATCGATTATGTAGAAATGGAGAATATCCATGTCGATTATGCTTCTGATCCGGTTCCAATGGAGCCGGCCATGATGGATGACCTGGGAGAAACATGTAAGTTAGGTTTATATATCAACAATGCGAATACACTGGTCATGAATCATGTAACGGTAGAGGGCAATGAGGGAGAAGCCTTTGATTTCCATAACATTGATCATTTGATCGTAGACGGAGAGGAGAAAGGAGCTGTTCGGTAGTATGATCATTTCAACAACAGGAACCTTGTCACAGGATGATAATTTTCTGGTCTATCATGGCCCATACGCGGAGATTATTCCGCAGATGGCAGAGGACGGTTATCAAGGTGTGGAAATGCATATCTTTGATTCAGCGGAGATCGATCGGCAGGAATTGTGGAGCTTATTGAAAAAATATAACATTCGTCTGACATCGATTGGAACCGGTTCTGTCTATGGACGGCTGCATTACAGTCTTGGTGCTGCAGACCCGGCGGTACGAAAGGCAGCCATCCGGCATCTGGAACAGCATCTGGTGACAGCAGCTCCGGATCAGGCACTGGTGATCTTAGGACTGGTGGCGGGACGGTTTTCCGACTGCCATGATGATGGAGAAGAGTTTAAGAAGAATCTGACTGACAGCTTACACAAGCTGGATGATCTGGCTGTACATTATCAGGTACGGCTTGGATTCGAGATCATGAACCGGTTTGAAAGCGACTATCTGACAACGATTGCGGAAGGCGTGGAGTATTTAAAAAAAGAAAAATTTCAAAAACTGTTGCTTCATATTGATACCGTCCACATGAATATTGAGGAGGCTCATATTGGAGATGCGATCCGGGCAGGAAAAGGATATATCGGTCATGTCCATGTAGCAGATAATGACCGCTGGTATCCGGGACATGCTCATTATGATTTTCAGGAAACAATCCAGGCATTAAAGGAGATAGGATATGATGGCGCATTAGCGTTGGAAACGAACTGTGAACCGGACACACGGACCTGTGCCCGAAAGAGTCTGGAGTATTTGAAGAGGATCCTTGGAGAATAAAACTATATGATGTTTAGCAGGAAACAATTAGTATCTTTGATCGTCCCGCTGATCGTGGAACAGGTGTTTTTAGGAACAATCGGGATTGCGGATATGCTGATGGTAGCACCGGTGGGAGAAGTAGCTATATCCGGAATTTCCTTGGTCAATTCTATTAATATGCTGTTTCACAGTGTATTTTCAGCTCTGGCAGCTGGTGGCAGCATTTTGTGCATTCAGTATCTGGGAAAAGGCGATGATAAAAATGCGAATTCCGTTGCTAAGCAGCTTTTGATCCTTTCAGTTACATTAGCAGTGATCTTAGGATTATGCTGCTGTGCTGGGAATCAGTTCCTTCTGAAAAGTATTTTTGGAAATGCAGAGCCACAGGTACTCAAGGAGGCAGTGACATATTTCTATTTATCGGCACTTGCGTATCCCTGTATTATGCTGTTTGATTCCTGCAGCGCTTTGTTCCGAGGCATGGGAGAGTCCAGAATTTCTCTCGCAGGATCTGTAGTGACCTGTCTGACCAATATTGTACTGAATGCAGCGTTGATCTATGGGATGGGCTGGGGCGTATTTGGAGCCGGACTTGCGTCATTACTTGCGAAAGGAATCGGTGGTGGATTTTTGCTGATATGTCTTGGAATGGGCGAGAGAAGCGTCGGGTTAAGAAAATTTGCCGGTCTTCCGAGAGAAAGCTTCATTGTCAGGAATATCATGCGTTTGGCAGTTCCGATGGCCTTAGAGGATGGGATTTTTCATGTTGGTAAGCTTTTGGTACAGGGTGTTGTCACATCTTATGGGACAACTGCGATCGCAGCAAATGCAGTGGCATTAACGGTTGCAGATTTTATCCAGATGCCGGCTTATGCAGTTGGACTAGGCATGACAACGGTCGTAGGACAGTGCATTGGAGCTGAACGGAAGAAAGAAGCACAGTTTTATGCGTCACACATATTATTTGTTTCTTTTCTGTTAGAGGCGGGGCTGGCAGCTGCAGCATATGTGTGGTCAGGGCAGATCACAGGATTTTATCGCCTGACGGAAGAAACGGCTGCAGTGGCCAGACAACTGATCTGCTTCCATTCGCTTATCTGTGGTGTGACCTGGGTATTTGCCTTTAATATCCCGTGTGTATTGAAAGCGTCCAGCGATGTGAATTTTGTGTTGGGAATTTCCATTTTTTCCATGTGGACCTTCCGCGTGGGATGCAGTTATCTGTTCCGTGAATTCCTGACAGTAGGTGTTCTGGGTGTCTGGATGGCAATGGGACTGGACTGGGCTTTTCGGGGAATGATATTTTATCTGAGAATGCGCAGCGGGAAATGGATGGAGAAAAAGTTTATATGATGTTACCGTTCGTGCAATGCGTGAACGGTAATAATATAAGAAATGTAAGCGCTTACAAAAAAGTGCTTGCATTGTGAAATGAAATGTTGTATAGTAGTTTCAGAAACAAATGTAAGCACTTACAATTTTATGGAGGTCGGCAGACAATGAGCAATCGTAAAGAAACAGTTATTCAGTTTGGCGAGGGTGGATTTTTAAGAGGTTTCGTAGATTATTTCTTCCAGAAATTAAAAGACCAGAACTTATTTGATGGTTCTGTTGTAATCGTACAGCCTATCGAGAAAGGTATGTGCGAGATGCTGGAGAAGCAGAATTGCGAGTACAACCTGTTCTTAAGAGGTATTGATAATGGTCAGGTCGTTGACGAGCATACGCACATCGACGTGATCTCCAGATGTGTTAATCCATACGCTGACAACGCAGCATACATGGCACTGGCTGAGAACCCGGATTTCCGTTTCATCG
>CAKRWX010000258.1 GCA_934418055.1 uncultured Lachnospiraceae bacterium | reverse complement strand
TGTTTTTCATCGCCAGCTGGATTTCCCAGGTGGCTAGATTTGTCACATTGATCGAGAGACATCCAGGTGCCCAGTTAGGCCACGGAATTCTGATCGATCACGGCTGCGGTGTGGTGATCGGTGAGACTACGGTGGTGGGCGATAACTGTACCATTTATCAGGGCGTCACTTTAGGCGGCGTCGGAACCCAGAAAGGCAAGCGCCATCCAACCCTTGGAAACAATGTGACGGTGGGTGCGGGAGCCAAGATTTTAGGCGCTTTTGAGGTTGGCGACAACTGTACCATCGCGGCCAACGCCGTGCTGTTAAAACCATTGGAAAATAACATCACCGCGGTGGGCATCCCTGCAAGACCAGTGAAAAAAGACGGCGTGCGGCTTCCAAAAGAAGAAAAACCAGTTCTGACCATGGAACATTACTGCAAGATGGAAGAGCGGATCAAGGAGCTGGAGAAGCGGATTGAGGAGCTGCAGAAAGAGAAGACTTCGGACGGAAAATAAAAGAAATGTGTGAATGGGGCATTGATCCAGGGATAGATCGGTGCCTCATTTTTTGTGTGACCTCCGGGCGAGGTCGCCCGGTAGTGACGAGGAAGGTGTGTCACTCGCTCGATCCGTCGCAGGCGGAGAAGCCTGCTTGTAGGATCCTTTTTCGTCTGGCCATCAGCCATTGGGTGATGAGAAATGATATGGAGTAAAAAGACTGAAATTCGCAAAAATTCAAATTTTATCAAAAACTTGTTGTATTACATACAAATCTGTGATAAAATTTTCACATTGTGTCTCAATAAACCGGGAGACACACAGAGAAACACATGTCGAGAGTACATGCACCATTTAGGGAGGAAAATCTATGAAAAAAAGAGGTTTAGCGGTTGCGCTGAGCACAGCTATGGTTGTCAGCATGGCTGGTTGTGGCTCTAACGCAACAACAGAGACCACTGCGGCTGCAGACACAACAGCGGCAGCAGCAGAGACAACAGCAGAAGCTGGCGAGGGGGAGAAATTCACCGGAAGTTCTGTTGGTATGCAGGGACCGATCGAGGTTACTTTGACAGTCAAAGACGGCGTGATTACAGCAGCTGAAATCACTGAGTCCCACGAGACTCCAGCCGTTGCATCCGTTGCACTGGAGAGAATTCCACAGCAGATCGTAGAGCATCAGACAACTACCGTTGACGCGGTAACTGGTGCAACCATCGCAAGTTATGGTATCATGCGTGCGGCAGCAGACGCAGCGAAGAACGCTGGTCTGGACGCAGACGCATTAAAGGCAAACGCATATAGCGCAGAGCCAGGCGAAGATGAGACATGGGATACCGAGCTGTTAGTTGTTGGCGGCGGCGGCGCAGGCTTTTCCGCAGCGATCACAGCAGCACAGGAAGGCAAGAAAGTTATTCTGATCGAGAAGAGCTCCTTCTTAGGTGGAAACACCATGATGGCAGGCGGCGCGATCAACGCAGTGGATACGGAAGCACAGGAAGCAAGAATCCTGACTGAGGCGCAGAAGAATACTCTGGATTCCTATCTGGCACTGAAAGATACTGATGAGGACTTAAAATTCGACCAGTTCCCAGAGTGGAAAGAGGTTCTGGCTGAGTTACAGAGCGATATCACTGATTTCTATGCAGCAAATGAAGGCAAGACTGCAGGCGTTGATATGCCTGGTTTTGACTCCATCGCACTTCATATGTGGCACATTTACACCGGTGGTCTGCGTCAGATGGAAGACGGAAGCTGGATCGCTTCTGACATCACTCTGGCACGTACCCTGGCTGAGAACGCATTAGAGAGTTATGAGTGGACTGGCACCATCGGCCTGGAAGTATTAGAGGGCGCTGAGAATGCAGATTCCCTGTATACGGTATTAGGCGCTATGTGGCCAAGAACCCACAAGATCGCAGCTGGCAGCACTTTAATCGATGCATTAAAGGCAGCAGCAGAGGAGCTGGGTGTTGAGATTTACACTGAGACAGCAGCAAAAGAACTGATGACAGACGAGTCTGGCCGTGTCATCGGCGCACAGGCTGAAAAAGCAGACGGAACCAAGATCACCATCAACGCTCCAAGCGGTGTGATTCTGGCAAGCGGCGGCTACTGTGCAAACCCAGCTATGGTAAAAGAGTACGATCAGTACTGGGGTGATGATTTAAGCGATCACACTCTGACTACCAACGTTGGAACTAACACTGGTGACGGTATTGTGATGGCTCAGGATCTGGGCGCAGCAGTAACTGGTCTGGAGATCGCGCAGATGATGCCATCTTCTTCCCCTGTAAAAGGAACCATGACTGATGGCGTATGGTCTGATGCATCCGAGCAGATCTGGATCGATGGAAATGCAAAACGTTTCGTTGATGAGTACGCAGAGCGTGACGTATTAGCTAAGGCTTCTCTGAAACTGGATAATGGTATCTTCTACATCATTTATGCTGGTAAAGGCTTAAATGAGGAAGACGGTAAGTGCAAGGGCGCAACTCTGGACACCGCATTCTTAGGCGGCACAACCGTACAGCAGATGGTAGACAACGGCCATATCTGGTATGGTTCTACTCTGGCTGAGTTAGCAGAGGCTTCCAAGACACCAGCAGCAGGCGTTGCTCCAGCATTTACGGAGGAAGCGCTTCGTGAAGTGATTGAGACTTACAACTCCTACGTGGAGAACCAGAAAGATGATGATTTCGGCAAAGAGGTTCTGGCTGGAGCCATCGATCTGGAAGCCATCGAGAATGATCCAAACGTAGGTATCTGCATCTCCCCAAGAAAAGCATCCCTGCATCACACCATGGGTGGAGTTGTGATCGATGAGAACGCTTGCGTTCTGGACGAGAACGGCGAAGCAATCCCAGGTCTGTGGGCAGCAGGCGAGGTAACTGGCGGAATCCACGCTGGTAACCGTCTGGGCGGAAACGCAGAGGCTGATATCTTCACCTTCGGCCATATCGCAGGTTTAAGCGCAGCAAAAGCGGAATAATTGAAAGAATCATGAGAAAAGGCATTGATCTGGAAACGGGTCAGTGCCTTTTTGTCGCTAAAGCGACCCGCCGCAGGCGGAGAATCCTGCGAGCAGGATTCTATTCATATACTACCTGTTTCCTGCATACACTGTCACAAGGAAAGGCAGGTGCGGTGTATGAGCAAAATTGAATTGATCCGGCAGAATTTACATAGGAACCAGTACAAGAGCCATGCGTCTACGCAGATTACGCTGGATGATGATTTTATCGTTCCGGACGCCATGGATGATATGGAGCAGATCATTGTAAATTCTGGGGATGTGATCCTGGATTCGGTGCGGAATCAGGAGGAGCGGGTGATGATCCGGGGAAAACTGGCGTTTCAGGTGCTTTATCGGAATCCAGAAGGGGGATTGCAGACGCTGGCGGGGAATATTGCCATTGAGGAGCCGGTCAATGTGCCGGGACTGGAGGAGAAGGACGAGGCCGGAGTCAGCTGGGAATTGGAAGATTTAAGCACGGAAATGATCAATTCCAGAAAATTAAGTGTGAAAGCAATCTTGACATTTCAGGTTCGTACAGAAGCACTGGTAGATGGCGAAGCGGTAGTGGAAGCCAGAGAAACCGAAAATGGGAAAATGGAGAGCCAAGAGGACAGTCCGCTGCAGGTCCGCAAGAGAACCATGGATACCGCTGCATTGAAAGCCCGCAGAAAAGATACGGCGCGGGTGAGGGAGACCATCACGCTTCCAGGCAATAAACCAGCCATGGAGCAGATCATATGGAAGGAGATGTCCTTATCTTCGCCGTCAGCAAAACCTCAGGATGGTTCTCTTCTGGCAGAAGGACAGATCCATGTATTCTGTCTATATGAGGGAGAGGGCGAAGAGATGCCTATCCAGTGGTTTGAAGAGACGGTTCCATTTTCCAGTGTTGTAGAACTGGATCAGTCATCGGAAGGGATGCCTTCCTTTACCAGAATGCGGCTGGTGCACAAGGATCTGGAGATCAAGCCAGATGC
>CAKRWX010000257.1 GCA_934418055.1 uncultured Lachnospiraceae bacterium | reverse complement strand
GTGTTGCTCTGGTGATCTGGCTGACTTAAAGGTAAAATCCTGCGATGTAGAGGCTTGGTCCCCACGTCAGAAGAAGTACTTCGAGGTAGGTTCCTGCTCCAACTTAGGAGACGCACAGGCACGCCGCTTAAAGATCCGTGTAGACGGTCCAGACGGCAAGTACTTCGCTCACACCTTAAACAACACCGTAGTTGCTCCGCCACGTATGCTGATCGCATTCTTAGAGAACAACTTACAGGCTGATGGCAGTGTGAAGATCCCAGCAGTTCTGCAGCCATATATGGGCGGCAAGACCGTTCTGGTTCCAAAGCATAAATAATAAGAATCGAAATGATAGAAAAGGCATCCAGTTTTGAGCTGGATGCCTTTTTTATAGAAAATTTTATTCTGTGAATTCCGGAACGATGCGCGTGTGCATTGACTGGAGTAAAATTACTTCCCATCGTGTACTTCCTGCACCGGAATTCCCGGTATTGCCACTAAGGAGTAATTGGTATGATAGATCACAAATCCCGGCGCGCCTCCAGCGGCCTTTTTCACATGCTTTTTCTGGATATAATCGATCTCCACCTTATCATTTCCCCGACCTTTGGAATAATAAGCAGCTAACGCGCCAGCTTCCTCAAAGCAGCGGTCTGGCAGTTCTTTGCCCTCGGATTTGACGATCACGTGGGAGCCTGGGATGCCTTTGGCGTGGAACCACCAGTCGTTGCCGGTGGCGAACTTGAAGGTCAGTTCCTCGTTCTGATAGTTGTTCTTGCCCACGTAGATGTGAAAACCATCGGAAGAGATGTAGTGGAACGGGCGGCTGGTGATCTTGGGTTTCTTGCTTCCAGCGGCACGGCGGCGGACGTAGCCGTATTCCATCATTTCTTCTTTGATCTGGACCAGATCGTCTTCTTTTAAGGCGATGTCCAGGGCGGTGTTGATGGATTCCAGATGCTCGATCTCCCGGTGGGTCTCTTCGGTTAATTCGGTTAGCGCTTCATAAGTACGTTTTAACTTGTTATACTTATCAAAGAATTTCTGGGAATTCTCTCTGGCGGTCAGCTGGGGATCCAGAGGAATACGGATCTCTTCGTTGGTATAGTAATTTAAGCATTTTAACTCTTTTTCACCGCCGGACAGTTCGTAGCCGTAGGTGTTTAACAGCTCACCGTATACCTTGAATTTATCCCGTTTTTCCGTATCCTTTAACTGCCGTAACTGCAGATCGTATTTCTTATAATTCCGCTCCAGTGCTGTCTGGACGATCTTGCGGAGATCTACGGATTTCTGACGGATCCGGGTGATGACGCTGCGGGAAGCGTAGTAGTTCTCCAGCAGTTCGCTGATGGAAGCATAGCTTTCGGCCTGGTATCCGTCCCGGTCGTAGCAGGTCAGTGGAACAGAAGCAAATTCTACTGGCTCGTCCCCGTGATAGATGATATTCGGGGAGAAATGTCCTTCTGTCACGTCCTCCATCATCAGATGCAGGGTGTGGTAAAGGTGGGTCAGCTCCAGGTCAGACAGTTCCCCGGACCAGGTATCGGCGTCGATGGATGCTAAGTGGCACAGTTCCGTTCCGATCACCGGGCTGATTCCAGTTAATTTCTGATAGAGGGCCTTCTGCACTGGGGCGTTGGCCTCCTTCATCAGAGTGTGGAATGTTTCTTCCGTCACCGTAAGTGGATCTGCCTTCTCTGTGGTGTGTGGGATAAAATACATCCGTCCCGGCAGAACTTCCCGGACGGAGCTGACCTGGGCGGACACGTGCTTGATGCTGTCTAGGATGGTTCCGTCTTCCTTACAGAAAATGATGTTGCTGTGCTTGCCCATCAGTTCCACGATCAGCCGTTTCCGGCATAAATCACCCATTTCGTCCAAATGTTCCAGTTCAAATTCGATGATACGCTCTAATCCCGGCTGGCTGACCTTTAAGATCCTGGCAGAGCCGATATGCTTACGAAGAAGCATACAGAAATTAGGAGCAGTCAGCGGACTTGGTTTATTATTTTCCGTAAAATAGATAAAAGGCAGACTGGCGCTGGCTGAAATCTGTAAACGATAGGTTTCTTTGTTGTTTTTTATGGTAAATAAAAGCTCATCCTTCTCCGGCTGAGCGATTTTGCTGATCTTGCCGCCGGTCAGTTTCTGACTGAAATCAGAAGTTAAATTGGCGACAACCATTCCGTCAAATGCCATGTGGTTTTCCTCCTTCTTGGAACGCCGGACCGGCCAGAAAATACCGGACCTGTCCAGACAGTTACCTAAAATATTATACAGGATTCCAGTTCTATTTGCAATCAGATCGAGAAAATGCCAGGTGCAATTCTCAAAAACAGTGATTGACTTGTTTTCCCCAATGAACTATAATATTTTTAACTATGTTACAAGATGAAAGTGAGGAATACCGATGATTAAAAGCATGACCGGTTTCGGGAGATGCGAAAAGGTGACGGAAGAATACAAGCTTTCGGTTGAGATGAAGGCAGTCAATCATCGCTATCTGGATATGAGCATCAAGATGCCGAAGAAGTTTAACTACTTCGAGGCCGGTATCCGCAATCTTCTGAAGAATGACATTCAGAGAGGCAAGGTCGATGTTTTCATAAATTATGAAGATTACACAGAGAACAAAATGAGCCTGAAGTACAACGCTTCCCTGGCTGCAGAGTACATGGAGTACTTTAAGAAGATGGAAGAGCAGTTTGGCATTGCCAATGACATCAAGGTTTCTGCTCTTGCCAGAATGCCAGAGGTGCTGACCATGGAGGAAGTGCCGGATGATGAAGATTCCATGTGGAAGCTTCTGTCTGAGGTAGTGACGGAGGCAGCAGGCAATTTTGTGGACAGCAGAGTCCGTGAGGGAGAACATCTGAAGAACGATCTCCTTGGCAAGCTGGACTATATGCTGGAGCAGGTGGCATTTATTGAGGAGCGTTCCCCGAAGATCGTTGCGGAGTACCGGACGAAGCTGGAGGAAAAGGTTCATGAGCTTTTAGAGAGCGCGTCCATTGATGAGGGACGGATTGCTACGGAAGTGACCATTTTCGCAGACAAGATCTGTGTGGATGAGGAGACCGTCCGTTTAAGAAGTCATATTGACCACACCAGAAAGGAACTTTTGGCAGGCGGAAGCGTCGGCAGAAAGCTGGATTTCATCGCTCAGGAGATGAACCGCGAGGCCAACACCATTCTTTCCAAGGCCAATGATCTAGAGATCTCCGAACACGCCATTATCTTAAAGACAGAGATTGAAAAAGTGCGTGAGCAGATCCAGAATATCGAATAATACAGGGGGCAGCATGATGACGAACGGGCAGGGCATTTTAGTGGTTGTTTCCGGATTCTCCGGAGCCGGCAAAGGCACTCTGATGAAGGCTCTTCTGGAAAAATATCACAACTATGCGTTATCCATTTCCGCAACAACCCGCAATCCACGTGAGGGCGAGCAGGATGGCAGAGAGTATTTCTTTGTGACAAGGGACAAGTTTGAGAGCATGATCGAGGATGGAGAACTGATTGAGTACGCCCAGTATGTGAACCATTACTACGGCACTCCAAAAGAATATGTGGAGAAGAAAATGGCGGAAGGGAAGGACGTAATTCTGGAAATTGAAATCCAGGGCGCCTTAAAGATAAAAAAACAGTTTCCGGAAGCACTGCTTCTGTTTGTGACACCGCCAAGTGCTGAGGAACTGCGCAGAAGACTGGTGGGACGGGGCACAGAATCTCTGGAGGTAATCAACGCCAGACTTCGCCGTGCGGCGGAGGAAGCAGCCGGTATGGAGGCTTACGATTACCTGCTTGTCAATGATGATATTGACCGCTGTGTGGAGGAAATGCACCGGCTGATACAGCTTCAGCACAACCGCACCTTCTACCATCTGGATTTCCTTAGCCGGATGCGGGAGGAGCTTTACCATCTGGATGATTAAAAGGTTCCAAAGGGTACGCCTTTGCGTGCCTGACAGGAACAATTACAAAATAAAATATTGAAAGGGGA